>JAKPMW010000168.1 GCA_029548715.1 Spirochaetota bacterium
CCGGTCATGTACATGCTGCGGGTGACACATTCGGTCCAGACATCAAGATCGCCAGGTGTATAAAACACCACCGTCGGAATGCCTGTTGTCCCGGAGGATGAGTGCAGGCGCACGGTCTCATCAAGAGGCTTTGTCAAAAATCCATAAGGAAAATTGTCACGCAGATCCTGCTTGCCGGTAAACGGGTAGCGGGCCAGATCCTCGAGGGATCCGATTGCACCAAGCCCCTTTTCGGCAAACTGTCTGCCGTAAAACGGAGCTGCTGCCGCCGCCGCAACAGACTTTTGCAAGCGCTCAAGCTGCATGGACCGCAACAACGGCAGATCCATTGTCTCAATCTCTTTTTGCCAGAATGAATCGTCCATCGCCAGCCTTTCGGATTTGTGCAGGTGCTTAGAGTCTGGCCAGGCTGTCACCGGCCAGGAGAGGAATCCCGTTCGAGGAAGCGAGCTGGACAGCCCTGGCATTATCCCCGGTCTTGAAAATCACAATTGCGTTGTCATGCGACTTCTCGACAAAGGCGTACATGTACTCGACGTTGATCCCGTTAGCCGAAAACAGCGAGAGGACACGATCCAGACCACCAGGCTTGTCCTCAATCTCGAGAGCCAACACCTCGGTAGGCCTGGCAACAAACCCGGCCCCGGTCAACACCTTGAGACAGTTTGCGGGATCATCCACAATCAGGCGCAGGACACCAAAGTCGGACGAATCAGCCAGAGAGAGGGAGCGGATATTGATTCCCCTGGACGAGAGAAGGCGGCTGACTTCGGCCAGTCGTCCCTCGCGGTTTTCGATAAAAACGGATACCTGTGTAACCGACATGACTTCTTCCTCCGTCAGATTTTGCGCTTGTCGATGATGCGAACCGCCTTGCCCTCGCTGCGGGGAATGGTCTTTGGTTCGACCAGACGAACCCGGGCATGAATACCCAGGGCCGATGCAATTTCGCCTTCGATTTTCCGCTCGATCTGCTCAAGGTTGCGCACCTCATCCGAAAAGAGATCCTGCGTCATTTCGATCTGAACCTCGAGATTGTCAAGGTGATCCTTGCGGTCCACTATCAACTGGTAATGTGGTTCGATCTTTTCGAAACGCAGGAGGACTTCCTCGATCTGGCTGGGGAAGACATTGACTCCCCGGATGATGAGCATGTCGTCCGTCCGCCCGAAGAGCCGGTGCATCCGTACGGTCGTCCGCCCACAGGCGCACTTGTCACGGATCAGGAAGGTGATATCCCTGGTCCGGTAGCGCAGGATGGGAGTTCCGGTTTTGGTGATGGTCGTGATGACCAGCTCGCCCTTTTCGCCATCGGGCAGGACCTCGCCCGTCTCGGGATTGATGATTTCGGGATAAAAATGGTCCTCGTTGATGTGCATTCCGGCCTGCTCGACGCATTCGGAAGCGACACCGGGGCCGATGATTTCAGTCAGCCCGTAGATATCGTACGCCTTGATCCCGAAATTCTTTTCGATTTCGGCCCGCATTGCCTCACTCCAGGGCTCTGCCCCGAAATACCCGTACTTGAGCTTGAAGGATGCCGGATCAAGCCCCTCCTCACGGGCAGCCTCGGCCAGATAGAGCGAATAGGAAGGCGTGCAGGTAAGAACCGTCGAGCCAAAATCCTGCAAAATTGCCAGCTGACGCTTGGTATTGCCACCAGAAATGGGAATGACCGTCGCGTGGATATTGTGGGCTCCGTAATGAACCCCCAGGCCCCCGGTGAAGAGTCCGTACCCGTAGGCGTTTTGGATGATGTCGGCACTGGTTGCTCCGCCCATCTCAAGGGTCCGCCCCATCACCTCCCCCCAGATATCAAGGTCGTTGCGGGTGTAGGCGTCGATCACCGGTTTGCCGGTTGTTCCCGAAGAAGCATGGATCTCTTCAATTTCGGTCAGGGGAACCGCCAGAAGACCGAGCGGATAGACCTGACGCATGTCATCCTTGGTGGTAAACGGCAGCTTGTGCAGATCCTCGATCCAGCGGATATCCGCAGGACTGACCCCGGCCGCATGCATCCGTTCACGGTAAAACGGGACATGCTGGTACAGCCGTGCGACAAGGCGCACGAGCCGCTCACTCTGCAGGGCGCGCAAGGCATCCCGGGAGAGATATTCCTGTTCGCTCATGTATTCAATCCTTGGTCAATGTTCTCAACACCCGATGCACCGTCAGGAAAAATTCCGGCCGGCGATGAAAGCCGCCCTGTTGGCCTCATACGTACCCGGAGGAACAAGACGTTCAATGGCAGAGTACCACGCCGATTCGGGAAAATCAATGCCCTTTGAGGCTGCTCCGAGGATGAAGACGTTGACATACTTTTCATTGCCCGCAGCCGCAAGCAAACGGTCTGCGGGGATAAAAAGACACGAGGGTGTATGCTTTTTCAACTCGTCAACGATACCCTCGGGATACGTCTGCACATTGG
>JAKPMW010000173.1 GCA_029548715.1 Spirochaetota bacterium
CCCGCTGTCGGCAGAATGAATCGTCTGGAGGTAGCGGTCCGAAAAATGCTCGTTGATCACGATCTTCCCGATGTCGTGCAGCATGCCGGCGATAAAATATTCGTCGCGCAGCTTGGGATCGACCCCCATCCGGGCTGCAATGTCACGGGCGGTGACACCGACAGCCAGGCAGTGGCGCCAGAAGCCGTCCATATTGAGCGCGGTTGCCCCGGTCTTTTTGCGCATTGTCCCCAGGACGGCCGTGCTGATCGAGAGATTCTTGATTGTGTTGATCCCCAGGAGGATGATCGCCTTGACAATGCTTGTGACCTGGTTGGAAAGGCTGTAATAGGCCGAGTTGACCAGCTTGAGGACCTTGGCTGTCAGGACCGGATCAAGGGTGATCACCTTGTTGAGATCGCTTGGGGTGGACTGCGGATTTTTGGTGATCTCGATGATCTTGGCCACCGTAATCGGCAGACTGGGCATGGAGTCGATGATCTTTTCGATATTTTTTTCGAGACTCACGACCCGCTCCCCTGGTATGTCCTGCGTCTTGAAGTGTACACAGTCAGGCATGGGAAAATCAAGAGTCGGCTGTGCGCTCCCGGGCAGAGAATTTCGGGCTGATAGGCAGGTCAGCAGGCCAGTCAAGCCTGTGAGGCGCCGTAAGGGGGGGGCTTTTGGCAGGATTTTCTGGAATGCGGCGTCCCTGAGCGTTTCAGCCGGGCGGGCCTGGTCCTGCGGGAGCACCAGCCTTCCGGCAACGAGGCCCTCCTTTTTGTTACTTTAAGGAAGAAACTTGTCCGGGGGCGGCTTCATGAATAGAGAACACGAAAGGCCCGTTCGGCACCCGGGGGGATTTCATCGATCGGAACAAAGCTGAGCCCGGAGGTATCCCGGCAGGCTTCCTCGACAGAGCCGGTCACGAGAATCTCCTTTGCCCTGGCGGTATCCTCGCCGAGCTTGCTGGCAGCGTTGACCTCGGTCCCGAAGACGTCGCTGTCCCCGATCTTGAGGACCGGGCCGCAGCCCAGACCGATGCAGAGGAGGACCTGTTCCTCGGGCGCCTTCGCGGCATTATAGGGTTCAAGAAGGTGCTGCATGGCGATTGCGCAGGCCAGGCCGCGCTGCGGGGTGCGGAAGATCACCAGCATGCTGTCGCCCTCCGTCTTGAGGAGGATTCCGTCATGCTGATCGATCACGGGGACCAGGAGCCGCTCGGATTCCTGGATCGTCTGCAGAAAATGGATAATCCCGAAACGGGCCACGTTGCGGGAGAAACCCGAGAGGTCGGTAAACATGATGCACCAGGTTTCACCGAAGAGGTCCCAGATTCGTTTGTCGATGGCATCCTTGTTCGCGCCGGGTGCCATGCGGGCCGTGATCAGCTTGGCCAGCCGGTCGGCTGAAGCGCTCTGGATGATGGAGTTGCGTTCGGGCATGCTGGTCGCCTCCTTGGCGTGACTGGTTGTACAGTAGTGTGTTGTGTACAAGGTGTCAAGGGACAATCAGAGCGAAAGGCTGTTTTGGGGCGCAACTGGCGCCTGTTTTTTGGCAAATACGCAATATCCCTGCGGGATCTTCGCCAGGACTGGCGTCAGCGTCGGGCAGCATCAACAAGCGCCTGCATCTCTGCCAGACGTGTTTCCGTTGGGGGGCGGCCCGAAAACCCGGGATCCAGTATTCCGTGTTGCGGGGTGAAGGCCTGCAATCTCCAGGGGATTCCTGCCGGAATCCAGTGCGCCATCCCCAGGAGGCGTGCCTCATCGAGGTGCGGCTCCATGACGGTGGTGCGGAACTCCGCCCTGAAGTGGCCTTTTGCAGTGCTCGCATGCCTGGCGAGGAGCGCCATCGCTCGCTCGATTGCCTGGAGGGGGGCCTCCGGCATGCCGCTCAGGGCGGGGTACGCCTCGGGTGGTCCCTTGACATCCAGCGCCACATACTCAAGGAGTCCGTTTTCGATCAGGCTGGCGAGGATGTCCGGCCGTGTTCCATTGGTGTCAAGCTTGACGCCCAGCCCCAGTGTTTTCACTTTTTCGATACAGTCAGCCAGTCCGGGCTGGAGCGTTGGTTCCCCACCGCTGATGACGACCCCGCCCAAAAGCCCGCGGCGTGATTCGAGAAAGTCGAGCACCTCGCCCAGAGAGTGAGCCGGCGGGGCGGTGTGTGGCGTGAGGGCGAGTTCTGCGTTATGACACCAGGGACAGCGGAAATTGCAGCCCGGGGTAAAGATGACAGCCGCAACCCTGCCCGGAAAATCGATCAGCGACGAGCGCACCAGCCCTGCTATTTTCATGCAGCCCCCCTTTCATGATGCGTGCAAGGTCTGCCGGTTCCCCGGCTGCGTGCAATCCATCCTGCTGCAGGTGGGTTTGGGCAGGGGGAGACAGCCACCCTGCCTGACAGCAGGCTTGGGGGTGGTCAGACCCTGGCTGGTTCGCGCCCGGGATGGCAGACAGCCTCCTGACGCCCGGCTGCCTCTTCGAGGTTGAGCATGCGTCGCATTCCGAATTCGAGCTGCTTGCCCCGGTTCCATTGCTTGACCGGCCGGAGGTAACCGACTACGCGCGAGTAGATTTCGCACTCGCCTTCGCAGTCCGGGCAGTGTTCGTGCTCGCCGGCGAGATACCCGTGTTCGGGGCAGATGCTGAAGGTCGGGGTGAGCGAAAAATAGGGCAGGTGGTAGCGGGTGCAGATGGTCTTGACCAGTGACTTGACCGCCTCGGTGTCATGCAGGCGTTCCCCGGCAAAGAGATGGACAACGGTCCCACCCGTGTAGCGCTTTTGCAGGCCATCCTGCAGATCAAGGAGTTCGAAAACATCATCCGTGTAGTTGACCGGAAGCTGGCTGGAGTTGGTGTAAAACGGGGTTCCCCTCTCATGCGAGGCTGTCACAATATCCGGATAGCGTTTGGTGTCGAGCAGGGCGAGCCTGTAACTTGTGCCCTCGGCCGGGGTGGCCTCAAGGTTGTAGTTGTGTCCGGTCGATTCCTGAAACGAGACCAGACGATCCCGCATGTGATCCATCACCATGGCGGCAAACCTGCAGCCCTCGGGAGATCCGACGTCTGTTCCCAGAAGATTGAGACAGGCCTCGTTCATGCCCACGATCCCGATGGTTGAAAAATGGTTTTGCCAGTATTTGCCGAAACGTTCCTTGATATTGCGCAGGTAGTACTGCATGTACGGATAGAGCCGGTTGTCGGTAAACTGCTCAAGAACCTTGCGCTTGATCTCGAGGCTCTCGCTGGCGAGATGCATCCGGCTGTCAAGGATGCGCAAAAACTCGTCAACATCGCTGGCGAGATACCCGATCCGGGGGAGGTTGATGGTGACGACCCCGATCGAGCCCGTCAGGGGGGCCGCGCCAAAGAGCCCGCCGCCCCTGCGGTTGAGTTCGCGGTTGTCGATCCGCAGCCTGCAGCACATCGAGCGGGCATCTTCCGGTTTCATGTCCGAATTGACAAAATTGGCGAAGTAGGGGATGCCGTACTTGGCGGTCACCTCCCACAGTTTTGCAATGTGCGGATTGTCATAATCGAAATCGGAACTGATATTGTAGGTCGGGATGGGGAAGGTAAAGACCCGGCCCCGGGCGTCGCCCTCGGCCATGACCTCAAGAAAGGCCGTGTTGAGCATGTCCATCTCGCGCTGGAACTCCCCATAGGTCTCGTTTTGGACCACACCCCCCAGGAGGACTCCCTGCTCGCGATAGTATGAGGGCACAGTCAGGTCAAGGGTGATGTTGGTAAAGGGCGTCTGAAACCCGACCCGTGTCGGGACGTTGACGTTGAACATGAATTCCTGCATGGCCTGACGCACGTCTGCATACTCCAGCTTGTCGAAGCGGATAAAGGGGGCCAGGAGGGTATCAAAATTGGCAAAGGCCTGGGCTCCGGCGGCTTCACCCTGGAGCGTGTAGAAGAAATTGACGATCTGGCCCAGGGCGCTGCGGAAGTGCCGTGCCGGGCCGGCCTCGACCTTGCCCGAAACGCCCCTGAATCCTTCGCGCAGGAGGTCGTAGAGATCCCAGCCGACACAGTAGGCCGAGAGCGAACCCAGATCATGCAGGTGTATCTCGCCCTCGCTGTGGGCATGCCGGATGTGCTCGGGATAGATGCTGTGCAGCCAGTAGTTTTTGCTGATTTCGGAGGAGATGTAGTTGTTGAGGCCCTGGAGGGAAAAACTCATATTGCTGTTTTCGTTGACCTGCCAGTCTTCACGCGTGAGGTAGGCGTCAACCAGGTCAACCTTGTTCTGGGCCAGCATCTCGCGCATCCGGGCATGCTGCTCGCGATAGATGATGTAGGCCTTGGCAGTTTTGCGGAAGGACGAGGCCAGGAGCACCTCCTCCACAATATCCTGGATTTCCTCAACACCGGGAATGGCTCCCTCGCTGTAGACCTGTTCAACAATGGAAAGAACCCGGATGGTCAGGGCCTGGGCGGTCGCTGCCGGAAATTCGCCGGTCGCCTCTCCGGCACGGGTGATGGCCGAGGCGATTTTGGCCGCATCAAACTCGCACATCTCCCCGCTGCGTCGTATGACTTTGTGGATCCCCGTTTTTTCACCAAGCATGCCTTGCCCTCTCTCCTGAAAATTGAATGTGTCTCGTTGCCCGCTGGTGGCTGACCTGGATCAGACTGGTCTCACCGGCACAGTCAAGATAGCATGGTTGCGGCAGGAGGTCAATATTTTGTGCTACAACATGGGGTAATTATACAATATATGGATAACTACCCAATAAAGGAGAGAAGGGGGAACAGTCTCCGGCCGGATATCAGATGTTGATGATAAACAGGATCAGGGCGAAGACGACGAGGAAGAGTAAAAACCAGGTATTGCCGAAAATGCCGAAAACGCGGGCCATGCTGCTGCGCTGGTCCGGCCTGCGGCTGCGGTAACGCACATTTTCGGTTTCAATCAGGCGGACGATACGGCCCGGTCCGAGTTCGGCAAAGATGGTGTAGCCAATGCTGTCATCATGGGTGATGCTGCGGATGATCGCTTCTTCGGAGAGAGACTTTCTGTCGGGGTATTCGGTGTTTTGGGGCCGGACCCAGATGCTGTCCCCCACTTCAAGTTCGGTGACCACTGTTCCAAAAACAGGGGAGAGGACGGGTGTGGCCGGGCTGTAGGGCGTACTCCCGGCGCCGGTATC
>JAKPMW010000175.1 GCA_029548715.1 Spirochaetota bacterium
CTGCCGAAAAAAAGTTGGTTGCAAACACCTCCGCAAGGCAGTCAATCTTGTCCATTCGTGAGGGCTGGACCTTGACAATACCTGCAGCGTGCACAAACCCTGTGACGTACAACCCCTGTTCAGTCAGCAGTGACGTAACGACCGGTTCGAGCGCAGCGAGGTCTGTCAGGTCAAGCTGAAGGATGAATGACTTGCCACAGCACTCGGCAGCAGTCTCCTGCAACCGGGATTCATTCCTTCCTGAAACGATGACAGGGGCGCGACGGGAAAGGCGAAGCGCGATGGCCCGGCCGATTCCTGACGAAGCCCCCGTCACGAGGATGGCCTCGGTCATGTTTTGCCTGTTTTTTGTGCAACCATGCGCACAAGGTCCCCAATAGTGACGATGCGTTCCATCTCCTCGGTCGAAATGGTCACGTCATATTCAGTATTGATATGGGCAAGAATGGAAAAAACACTGAGCGAGTCCCAGTTTTCGAGATCATCAACTTTGTCTGAATCAACAACTTCGTCCAATTCGAGTATTTCAGCGATCTTTTCGTATAATGCATGCATCAGATAACCCCATCGAAATGAATCAATATATAACGACCCAGATAATCTAATAGATATTGTATCCGGATGCGGGCTGAATTCAGGGGAAATCAGGAAAAATCAGGGATATCGTTGAATCCTGCAGTACCGTAACGGAGCTGTGCGGAGGCATAGAGAGGCCCAGGTCAGGCCGACACCGAAGCCGGCCAGGCAGAGCGTCATTGGTTCACGACAGAGCCGGTCAGCCAGATTGAAGGCCAGCACTGCCGGGATGGTGGTTCCGCTGGAATTGCCAAGTTCTTCAACTATATTGGCCGGAACCTTTTCACGGGGGACCTTGAGTTTGTCTGCCAGTTTTTCGAGCATGAATCTGTTGGGTTGGTGAAAGGCAAAATAATCTATGTCGCCAGTCGCAAGACCGGAATCAGCGATATTTTCGAGTATCAGCGGTGGAACATCTCTCATCACAAAGTTGAAGACCTCTGTTCCGTCCATGACGAGGTGATCAAGTGACCGCAGATTGCCCTTGTCATCCTGGTGAAGGATCGCGGTTTCATCATCAGAAAACCTGCGAAATCCCCCGGCAGGGATTTGCAGGATACCGGATTTGGTTCCATCCATTTTCAGACTGATGTGGACTGGTACTGCATTGATATCCCGCTCAACGATTGTGATGGAGGCTGCATCTCCCACCAGAGGGAAGCTGTTTCGATCCTGCCGGGATACCTTGCGGGAGAGAACATCCCCGTTGACGAGGACCACTTTGCTGATTGATGGCTGATCAAGGAGCATGAATGCCTGGATCAGGCCGATGATATATCCGGCGCAACCCTGGTTGATATCAAGACAAAGCATGTCAGTTGAAAGGCCGAGTCGTCCCTGGATGATGTTTGAAGTGGGAGGGATAAAATGATCCGGGGACTGGCTGACAACGATCAGTGCCTGGATTTCATCCTTGCTGATGTCGCCATGCTCAATCAGCCGGGTCATGCCGGCAACGGCCAGGTCCGAGACGGTTTCATTGCCGGAGACAATAGCATGTTTTTTGAATCCCATTACCTTCTGCAGCTTGAGGGATTGCTCGGGAGAGAAATTGTACTGTCCGATCTCGTCTTCGAAACGGACCTCGTTGGCCGGGATGACCACATGGATGCCGGCAATCCGCTTGCCCTGGAACAGAAGCTTCATGCCTTGACTCCGGTTTTGATGAGCAGAGCCTCAATGGCGGTGATGCTGGAAAAGTTTTCAGGCAGGATGTCGAGTCCGTCAATGGAGATCCCAAAGGCATCGTCCAGGGATGAGACAAGAGTGACGATATCAAACGAGTCAAGCAGGCCGTCGCCAAGATAATCCGTGGAAGCGCTAAAATCGCCCTCTGGTCGGACAGAGTGGAGGATGGAAAGAATCTTGTCTCGCATGTTTGGCCCTCGGCAAAGTTTCGTTGTTCTGAGCAAGTTTGTGTACCGGCAATGAAACACAGTACGCAGAAGCAATGCTAACACATTCTATTTGCGCACCAAGACGATGTCAAGCAGCCC
>JAKPMW010000197.1 GCA_029548715.1 Spirochaetota bacterium
CAGTCTCGATGAATCTTTCGAAGAGTCGAGAGACCAGTCTCAGCCTGTTCCGGACAGTACCTTTGATCCATCGCGTGTATTTTCCCGAAACAATGCACAGCAGGCTCTTTACCGATCCCTTGATGAAATCGAGCAATGCAACCCGGCGTATCATCGGAATGTAGAGATCATCCGTGTCGAGCTGGACATTTCCGAACGGGGCCAAACACCAACGCTTGCTGCCATCGGTGCCATCATCGGTGAATCGGCCAGCACAGTCTGCCGGGCAAAAAAACTCTGGAATAAAAACGGATTTATCGAATTATTCAAAAAAGTACTTGAAAAAAATGGGGTGTGGCCATGGGAGGACTGAGAGAGCATCCTGATGCCATGCAACTGGCAGCATTTATCGACGGTTGTCTTGATGCCGCAGAGGCGGATCGTGTCAACCAGCATCTCGCCTCCTGTGCCGCCTGCCGCGAGTTGTACCATTCCGCCTCCGACAAGAGTCTGCCTGAGACGTCACCACCGTCCGGAATCAACCATCTGGCCAAGGCCATGCTAAGGGAAGGTGCAATCAGACTTACCGTATTTATTGGCGAAGGTGGCCTGGTTTTGGCAGATGCATCCCCATATCGCCTTTTGGCACCAAAGATGGCAGATTTTTTCTCACAGGCAAGAGAGCATGCGACTCTGATTGACTCACGGACCCTGCAAATTGCAGGTCTCACACTCGAAATCCATGGTCATCCCAATGAAACCATCGACCTGTCACTCTCCGGCGGAGTGGATTCCCTCTGGCTCGGAATTGATGATTGGCAAAAGCGCAGTGAGGTTCCATGCGAATCCGGCCGCTATCATATCAGCGAAATCACCTGTGGTGAGTATATTGAGACAAGCATGATGCGTCAAGGCAGGCACTTTCCCCTTGAGGTATCAGTACAAGCATTACCGGCCGCACACTGCACCCCCGAATATGAGGCCTGTCTGATCCGTGCGGCAGCCCGGGCCCTTACGTCCGGTCGAATTGCAGCATTTGCAAAAACCTCCAGATGCTTTGATGGCAGACTTCCAAATCTGACTCGCCTTTCTGTGATCATGGACGGCTGGCGGGTCTTCTACCCTTCTTTGTGGGTTACTACGGTTATCCTCGCCCGCAAAATCGTGCGAGGTGAGAGTGAGGAGGATGCAACTATTGACCCGGCACGCCTGGAGGCGCTCCAGCCCTGGTTGCCTTTTGAAGGCTATCTGGCCAAACAGCATTCAGACACACGCAGGCGTGATGAAATGGCTGACACGGCATTTCTTAACCTGGCTCGACAAGAGCTCTGTTTTCAGGTATTAACGCATTATGACGCTGCCTGGGTCGAGAGGATGGCCGACCCGACCATCTACCGGATCCGTGGATGGCTTCTCTTTGTAGCTGGGAAATGGAGTGAAGCACTTTGCTGTCTGGAGAAAGCCATATGGAGCGCCCGGGCCAAAGGCAATGCCGGAAAAGCACTTGCCGAACTCTGCCGTCAAGAGCACAGTCTGCTGCTTGAGCTGGATCACCATGATGCGACCCATTGTCCAGTTGTTCCACAAGACATCTTTGAGTCGTTCTGGAATATCGGAGCAGGCATCTCCTCTGGGAACAGATGGTGATTTCTGATGCCAAGTCTTGAATATCTGCGGAGAAAATCCGGACTTGAGGCCGGGATTAAACGCTTGCAGGATCTGACCCCGGGAAGTGCCGCCTATGACGCTGTATACTTTTCGGATATTTATCCTTGGGTGATTGACTGCGTCAAGAGAGCGTTTGCCGAAATTCTCGAGAAGGAATCCATCACAGGATATGAGATTCTGGTCATGCCACTTTCCCTCTACCCCGAGCCGCATGTACTCATGGCAAATGCGATTTCACCCCGCCTGAAGCTTGTCCTGTTGATTGATGGTAACGAGACATCCGAATCTCTCACTCGGGTCCTGGCCAGACTTGACCAAAAACTCTCGACACGAGTAGAGGTTCATGATCTCGCCCAAATCGAAAATCTGACCGGGTTCCTGAAAAGTCTTGCCGCACAATCGTCCGGGAGAATCCTGGTTGATGTCACAGGTCACAAAAAAAGCACTGCTGTCAGATTGACAATGGCCGCACAATGCATGGACTCGGTTGATCTTGCCTATCTTGACGGAAGAGGGATCAAGGATCATATCCCGGGTTCTGCGACACCCCGCCCTGGAACCGAACGAATACTCTTTTGGAGCGGACGAGACCGACATGAGTCGCGTGAACAAAGTGTGGAACTGGAAGAGAGCGAAAATATTTTTTTGGATGGATCGGCCACGGATGGGTACCGGCTCCGTTTTCGGCAGGGTATCTCCCAACGCGAGGTCCGAATTTCGGGGCAAGCTATCGGTAAACTACTGACCCGAATCCAACAGGCCGGACTCAACCGGTCGCAAATGGAAGCATTGGGTCGCAGACTCTATGAACTTTCCATTCCTCCTCCACTCCGCAAGGATTTTGATCATGTCGTTTCGGGTCGTGAACTCACATGTGTCTTTTCCGGCTTGGGCTGCGCAGATCTACCCCTTGAACTCATGTACCGCACAGGAGGCTTCCTTGGTGAACAAATGGCTGTTCGCAGGGTATT
>JAKPMW010000200.1 GCA_029548715.1 Spirochaetota bacterium
GCTGCTGACCCGGTCTCACGGGCCATCACCAGAACTCCACTCGTCATCACTGATTCAACTACCACCTGGAGCTTTTCCGCCTACAATGCTGATGACACACAAGTCACGATCAATGCCACCAAACGCGCCTCTGGAACAAACTGTTATGTCTTTGTTGAAAATGGTGAGGAAGGGACCCATGACTGGCAGGCTGTAGCCAGTCTTTTTGACAGCCAGGTCTGGACCAAAAATACCGGCATTTTTGGAACCCCGACCGACGTGGATGGTAACGGCAAGGTCGTCATTCTCTATTTCAAGATGCGGAAAAACGACAACTCCGAAGAGCCCAATATCCTCGGCTATTTTTTCCCGGGCGACCTGATTACCGGTTCCCTTCCCGCCGGTGTTGATTTTTCAAACCGGATGGAAGTGTTTTACATGAATCTGTCATTTGGCGAGCCCCTTCATTCAGAAATGCAGCGCACCCTGTTTCACGAATTCCAGCACATGATCAATTACGGGCAACGCAGAATCAGCGCCAGCAAGCCCGAAATGGACATCTGGCTCAACGAGGGCCTGGCAGAGTCTGCCGAGCATTATGGTTTGGGCACTCCCGGAAGCAGCCGGATCGAGTCGATGAATACGGACAGCTCGGGATACATCCGCAATGGAATGCCCCTTCTTGTCTGGTTTGGTGATGATGCCAACTACGGTCTCTCATACACCTTTGTCCAGTACTGCCGGCTTCAGACAGGACGATGGGACATCATGACCGAACTGATCAATCATGCATATGGCGATTACCGCGCACTCGAGACCGTTGTCGGGCAAAAAGTCTCCGAAATCGACACCTTCGACAAAATGCTCAAAGCCTATCACATCGCCCGTCTGGTCAACGGCTCGGGAATTCATGGCTTCAAGGATGAAAACAGTACCTTCCGCTTTACCCTGCGCCCCCCAACCGATTCGCTTGATTCCTTCAAGCTTATGCCCGGTGGTGCAATTTTCCTGCCTGTTGCCAAGTCCAGCCTGGATGATTTCACTCCCAGCGGGAATGGTCCTCAGGTCAGTTTTTACAAGCATCAACCCTGAAATAGCCGTATCCGCCTGCCTGTCCTGAAAGCTGGCAGGCGGCTTGCGTGTATTTCATCATAACTCTGGAGACCCCATGCATACCCTGTCCAAGCTGATGCTCTGCAGCATACTCTTGTTCCTTGTTTCCTGCCGTGGTGAAAAACCTGACACCAGCGGTCCTGTCGATATCGAAAAGGCGGCACTCAAGGCTGGAATCAATATCTCAAGCAACCCTGGCGCCTCTGTCAAACCCGAAGACCTCAAGGATGGCCAGCGAATGACTATTATCGGCATGCTTCGCGAAGTCGGAACCGCCCGATTTTCAAGACTGGTGATTACGCCTTTGGCCAATTTTGATATCCATCTGGCAATCAAGAAAAACCAGCTTCCAGACTATCCAAAGCTGCAGCACAAATTCATCGAAGTAACCGGTGTTGTCAGTATTCAAAAGGTCCGTTTTGGTGAAATCGAGCGGGACTGGTACACAATGACTGTCGATTCGGCCAGACACGTGAAAAACTGATTTCATGGTCCCAAAATCCTGTCTTGAAACATGGCGTATGTACCTCAGACTTCTGGCGGCTCGGGATGAGGCGATCTTTTCCTGCCTCGCCGAAACCATGGATGGCTTTGGGACCGGCAGGGACGAACATGTCTTCCCAGGAACTTCCTTTCGCGAACTGTATCTGAGAGATTTTTCCCAGGCACCGGATCCCCTCGAAATCATTGTTCTTGAAGAACAACTCCGCCAGATATCACCCAATGTCTGGCTGGTCATGGCTGTCCTTGAGATGCACGCCACTCTTGCCGGACAATCTGTTTCAATCAAACCCCTGCGGGTATC
>JAKPMW010000205.1 GCA_029548715.1 Spirochaetota bacterium
CGATCTCGCCCCGCTCGAGCCGCGCAAGCCCCTCAGCCCAGGAGCCCGGGACAAATTCGATCTGCCATCCCTCGACCCGGCCAATATGGCGGATGATATCGACAAACACACCTGCCGCATTCCCCTGCTCGTCGATAAAGACCTTGGGCGCGTTTTCATACACCCCGACCCGCACCAGCACCGACGAGGGTGGGGCCGACTGCCCTGATACGGACTGCACCGCAAGCCCCCAGAGCAGGCAGACCGCGCAAAGCCGGCCGAGCCTCATGAGAGGCTCTCCAGCAGGCCAAGACACTCCTGGACAGTCCTGACGAGCCTGTTGGGCAATACAGGTTTCGCAAGGAGCCTGACGGGCGCCAGGCCCTCGCCCATCCCTTCGTCGCTGCTGCCGAAGCACCCGCTCAACAGGATAACCGGCAAGGCCGGCCTGAACTCGCGCGCAAGGGCCAAAACCTCGTGCCCGTTTCTGCCCGGCATAAAGAGATCAATCACAGCCAGTGAAAGCGGAACCGAAAGGTCCTGTACAAGGCGGATGGCCGATTCTCCGTCACTGGCCTCGCGCACTGCAAACCCGGCCCGTTCAAGAATCAGCCTGCTCGACTTGCGGATGGAGTCATCATCATCCACGAGCAAAACGGTCTGCTGAGGAAGGCCGGGCAGCGGGGCCACTCCGCCGGCCTCGGGCTGACAAGCGGGTGCACACGCTGCGTCCGCCTCCGTCTCAAAGCGGATAGCGAATACCGTGCCCGCCCCGGGGGCACTCTCGACTTCGATGCTCGCACGATGTTCGGCAAGAATGCCAAACACGATGGAGAGTCCCAGTCCGGTACCCTGGCCAGCATCCTTGGTCGTAAAAAACGGTTCAAAAATCCGTTGCCGCACGCTCTCATCCATTCCGGCACCGCTGTCCCGCACCGTCAAAAGTGCCTTGCCATCATCGGCAGAGGCCGTCTCGATATCGACTCTTCCCTCACCAAAGATGGCGTCCCGGGCATTGACGACAAGATTCATCAACACCTGTTCGATCTGCCCCCGGTCAGCCCGGATCATGAGCGGAGCCGCCGCAAGCCTGGCCTCGTAGCGGATGTTGCGTCCCAGGATCTGGCGCACGATCATCCCCATCCCCCCAACGACTTCGTTGAGATCAAGGATGCGCATTTCCATCTCCTGCCTGCGGCTGACCGAGAGGATGGAGCGGCTGAGCGCCGAGGCACGATCCATGCAGGCAATAATATCCTGGAGATAGTCGCGGGAGGATCCACCCTCGGGCAGGTCGTCCCCCAACAACTGGGCGAGCCCGTACATGGCTGTAAGGATGTTGTTGAGATCGTGGGCGATGCCCCCGGCCAGGCGCCCGACCGCTTCCATCTTCTGGGCATGGATCAACTGCGCCTCGGCCTCGCGCCTGCTTTGAATTTCCTGCTCGAGCAGATCGTTGCTGCGCTGCAGATCGTTGACTTTTTTGTAGAGCTTGCGCAGGAGCACCTCGTTGTGCTCCCTGTACGCTTCGGGAAGAAAATTTTCGCCAATCTCGTGTTCGACCTGCGGCACACTGACAAGTTCCACCACAACCGCCATCAGTTCTTCGGGCGGAAGGGGCTTGATCAAAAACCTGTCCGCCCCCAGCTTGAGGGCAAACTCAGCATCCCTGGCATCCGTGTAGGTGGCAGTGTAAAACACAAAGGGAATCCCTGCAAGTTGCGGATCAATCCGCCATTCCCGGCAGAGGGCATACCCGTCCATCACCGGCATGAGGATGTCGGCAATCACCAGTCGGGGTGGTTCCTCACGTGCAAGCGCAAGGGCAGACTGCCCGTCTCCGGCACTCACAACCGAGTATCCATGACCGCCAAACAGGCTTTCAAGATAATAGCGGTTGGCGTCATTATCGTCGACAACAAGGATATCCGGCATGTGTACACCCCCTGAGCCAGCACAGAATACCACCAATCAGCAAACCCCGCCACGATTTTCTGCCATCCGGCACCAGCTAAGGAAGTACCCCTGGCAATTTTTTCCTGCGTACATTTATCAGATGAGCATGACCGACGAACCTGTTATTGATGCACGCAACATTACCAAGCACTATGGGACTCTGACCGCTGTACGCGACCTGTCCTTCACGGTCAGACCAGGCACCTGCCTTGGCC
>JAKPMW010000347.1 GCA_029548715.1 Spirochaetota bacterium
AACATACGGTGGGGAGAGCCGGCTTCTCTTCAGCTCGCGGGATGTGAGTGAGCGAAAACGGGCCGAGCAGGATCTTGCCGAGAGTGAGGAGCGTTTCAAGGCTCTGCACAACGCTTCCTTCGGTGGGATCGCCATTCATGACAGGGGTATCATTCTTGAGTGCAATCTCGGTCTTTCGGAGCTGACAGGCTATTCGCGCGACGAACTGATCGGGATGGATGGGCTCCTCCTGATTACCGAGGATTCGAGACCGATCGTGCGGCACAATATCAGTGCCGGATACGAAAAACCGTACGAGGCGACAGGGTTGCGCAAGGATGGCGTGCAGTACCCGGTCCGTCTTGAAGCCCGCAATATTCCCTACAGAGGGAAGCAGGTGCGTGTTGTTGAATTTCGTGATATTTCAGTACAAAAACTGGCTGAAGAGCATAACCGCATGCTTGAGGCCCAGCTCAGGCAGGAACAAAAGCTGTCCGCAGTTGGAACCCTGGCCAGCGGTGTGGCGCACGAAATCAACAATCCCCTGACCGGGATGATCAATTACGCACAATTAATTCAGAACCGTATTCCGGACAATCTGGGACAGATCCGTGACTGGGCGCGAGAAATTCTGGCCGAGGGCGAACGGATCGGAACCATAGTCAGCAACCTGCTCCTTTTTTCCCGCCAGGAGTCCGGGCAGAGGCAGCGTGTTGCATCTGCCAGCCTGGTTCGCTCCATCCTGTCTCTCTGTGGAAACCTGCTCAAAAAGCATGAGGTTGAGGTCGATGTTCGCCTTGACGATACCGTGCCGGATGTCTTCTGCGTGTCGGGCCAGATCCAGCAGGTCCTGCTCAACCTGATCATCAATGCCCGGGATGCCCTTGTCGGAAGGTATCCCGAGTTTCATCCGGACAAGACAGTTTTTCTCACCATGCAGGTTCTGGATGATGGTGAAGGCAGGTGGGTGCGCTATACAGTTGAAGATCATGGCGGGGGGATGACTCCGGCTGTGGCTGCCCGTTGCATGGATCCGTTTTTTACAACAAAGGCCAGTGGGCAGGGGACAGGGCTTGGGCTTTCGGTCAGTTATGGAATCGTGCGTGAGCATGGGGGGCGCTTGAGTTTCGAGAGCAAGGAGGGCTGGGGGACACGCTTTTATCTTGATCTCCCGACCAGGGCAGAGGGAAATACAGTGAGGGATCCCTGATCGCAGTGCGGTACCCTGCCTGGAAGCAGGGCGCATGATAGCTGCCGGAGGCTGTTCCCCAAAAAAATTGAAAGGAGAGCCGGCCCATGATTGACCGGACCCTCAACTACGGGAGGGCGCAATTGGCCGGGTTTCTGTTGCGTCTCGACAATGTGCGGCATGTCCTTGATGTCGGCGCCGGAAGCGGAACCGATCTTGAGGCTGTGTGGGCGCGTTTTCCGCATGCCTCGCTGCACGCGGTGGAGTGTCAGCATCAGGCGGCCCGGATGCTTGCCGGGCGGGGTGTGGATGCCGCAGTGCTTGATCTCGAGCGGGAGCGCCTGCCCTGGGCGGATAATACAATGGATCTGGTGATTGTCAACCAGGTTCTCGAACACGTCAAGGATCACTTCTGGCTCATGCACGAGATCACGCGTGTCCTTGCTCCGGGCGGACACCTTGTCATCGGCGTCCCCAATCTGGCTTCATTGCATAACCGTCTCCTGCTTCTCTTCGGGCGTCAGCCGACATCGATAGCCAACACCAGCGCGCACCTCAGGGGCTGGACGGCCGGGGACCTGGGGCGGTTTTTGGCCATCGGCGGGTGTTATCGCCGGGTGGCACGCCGGGGTGCCAATTTTTATCCTTTTCCGCCCATCCTGGCCCGTCCCCTGGCGGCCTGTTTCCCCGGGCTGGCCTGGGGCTGCATGACACTCTGGCAAAAGCGCGCTGATGCGCAGTATGCGGACGCGTTTTTGCGCTATCCGGCTGTCCGTCAGCTTGAGACGAATTTTTTTATCGGGCATGATTCATGAGGCCGAGGCATGGAGCCGGTCGCACGTGATGCTCCCCTTAGGGACTTCGCCGGGATAGACCCCGCATTGTTTCCGCAACAAGCCCTCCCGCAAGGGTGGGCTGCGCCGGAATGCCACACTCATGGCGCTGGCGGACGTTGACCAACCCGCGCCCCGGCGTTAGTTTGTCAGGATACTCTGAAGGAATGCAGGAATGGAACTCAAACGTCGATTGGGATTGTTTACCGCTGTCTGCGTGATCGTGGGCGACATGATCGGAACGGGGATTTTTGGCACAACCGGCTTTGCCCTGGCGGATATGGGCTCGGCAGCCCTTGTCCTCGGGCTCTGGGTGCTTGGCGGGATTGTGGCCATCTCCGGTGCGCTCTCCTATGCCGAGCTTTCGTCGATCTGGCCCGAGGTGGGCGGAGAATACGTCTATCTGAAAAACATCTTTGGCCGGCTGCCAGCCTTCATGACGGGCTGGGTCTCGCTCTTTGTCGGATTTTCGGCGGCAGTTGCTGCCTCGGCACTGGTCTTGACCGGATACCTGGCCGAGTTTTTGAGGAACATCCTCGGGGCCGAATCAGGCGCCGTCATCCTCTTTTCTGATCCCGTCTTTCAAAAGATCCTCGCCATCGCAATCATCCTGTTTTTTACCATATTGCACATCGTCGGGGTGCGGCGTGGCACGATCGTGCAAAACATCCTGACTGTTGTCAAGGCAGTGATCGTGCTGGCCCTGCTGGTGGGCGGTCTTGTCGCCAGCGGACTTGTCAATCTCGACCGCCTGACGGCTGGATACGATGGGCTGGCTGACGGAATGCTGGGCGGACTGGGCTGGATCCTGCATCCTGTGGCTCCAACACCCGCCCTGCCCCAGATTGCCCTGACCCTGCTGATCGTGATGTTTGCCTATTCGGGCTGGAATGCGGCAACCTATATCGCCGGCGAAATCAGGGATCCGGCAAAAAACATTCCCCGGGCGCTCTTCTGGAGTGCTTTCGGGACCATGCTGGTCTATGTCTTGCTAAATGTAGTCTACTTGCTTGCGGTCCCCGCCGAAAAACTTGCGGGACAGCAGGCTGTGGGAGCTATCACGGCAGGGGCGTTGTTTGGCGAGGGTGTGGCCTCCGTCTTCAGCCTGGGAATTGCGATCATCCTGCTGTCTGCGGTCTCGGCCCAGATGTTTATCGGTCCACGGGTGACCTGGGCCATGGCAAAGGACAGGATGCTGTTTGCCAGACTGGGAACCCTGCATCCCAGATTTGAGACGCCGCATCTGGCTGTCGGGTTGCAGGCCCTGATTGCCATCAGCTATATCCTGCTCGGATCGGCTGGTGACCTGATGATGTATATGGGCTTTGCCCTGTCAGTCTTCCCGCTTTTGTCCGTTATCGGGCTGATCTGGCTGCGGATTACCCGGCCGGAACTTGCGCGCCCATGGAAGGTGCCCCTGTATCCGCTCTTTCCCCTGCTCTATATCGTCCTGACCATTGTGATGATGATCGCCAGCCTGATGGCCTGGACCACGACTTCGCTGACGGCACTGGCCGTGCTGGCTGTCAGCGTCCCGGTGTACTTTGTCTGGCGCTGGATGGTTGAGCGGAATCTTCCCGAAAAGCGCTGACGGATCAGGAAAGCTGCTGTCGCTAAGGAGATAGCGCTGAAAATTTGCTGGAGGTAGCATATGAAACAGATTTTTGCCCTTGCGGGGTTGGTCCTGCTTCTCTTGTCCCCCTCGCTGCATGCCGAACGGCTTGCCAGGGATACCTCCCTGCCTACCGGTCGGGGATCGCATATCTTCAAGGCCGGGACTCAGGTCTCCCGCTATGGCAATGGCCAGGTATCGAGCGGGGTGCTCAAGTACGATGTCAGTCTCCCGACCCCGAGGGGGAGTCATATCTTCAAGGCTGGCGACTCGGTCAGTTTTTACCAGGGTGGGTACCTCAAGAGCGGGGTGCTCAAGCACGATGTCAGTCTCCCGACCCCGAGGGGGAGCCATATCTTTGCCGCCGGCTCAAGGGTGGATTTTACTGCGGCCGGGTATGTCAGCTCGGGCGAGCTCAAGCACGATGTCAGTCTCCCGACACCGCGAGGGAGTCATATCTTCATGTCCGGTACGGCCATCCGGTTTTATGACAATGGCTATGTAGAGGGCGGGACGATCAAGCACAGTGTCAGTCTGCCGACGCAGCGGGGTAGCCATGTTTTTCAGGCGGGGAAGTGGGTCTCCTTTTACGGGACGGGATATGTCTCGATGGGGACGATCCATAATGATGTCACCCTTCAGACCAGGGGTGGGTCGAGGATGTACCGCAAGGGGACACAGGTACGGTTTAGCCCCGATGGCTATGCCCAGTAAGACTGGCCCGATGTTTGAGAGAAACCGCTTCCGCAAGGGGCGGTTTTTTTTTGAACATTGCCGGATCGGGGGAGTCGTCAGTAGTTGTACGGATTGTTGCACTGTAGCCCGGGATATATATTGACTGCATCATGAGAGAGAAGTGTAAAAGGGATAACGATAGAGGAGAATGGCCATGACGGTACGAAACAGGATGCTGGTGTTGTTCAGCCTGCTGGCAGCAGGGATCTGTGTGATCCTTGGGGTTATCGGGGTATTCATATCCCGCGATACGCTGGATGAAGAGGTGCGGGAGTCGACGACCCAGATTGTGACGGGTCGGGCGGCCGAGCTGGGGCGCTGGGTTGATGGATTGCAGCGTATGGTTCGGGAGTATTCCGAACACCCGGTTTTTGCCCGGCAGGACAGGAAAGAGATCAAGGCATTTCTGCAGGACAAAGGCGGAAGGCTGCAACAAGATGTGGAGATGCTCTTTTACGGTTTTCCAGATGGCCTTGCGCCTACCAGTACGGGAGCAGATGCCAATATTGCCGACCGCGACTATTTTAGCACCATCATGCAAAAACGAGAGCAGGTCGTGATAAGTGATGCGGTGGTCAGCCGTGCCACGGGAAAGCCGATTATCGTTATGGCTGTTCCGGTTTATGGAAAAAACAGGGACGTTCAGGGTTTGGCTGCGGCTTCGATAACACTGGATGCGCTCTCGGATATTGCCGCCAAGGTCAAGGTGGGTGCGGACGGGTATGGCTGGATTATCGATGGCAAGGGGATTGTTCTTGCCCACCCGGACGAAAAGATCCGCATGAAACTCAACGCCAGGGAAGCGGACAAGGCCGGTTTTTCAGGTTTGTCGGCGGCGGCTGTTGAGATGACCGGAGGCAAAACCGGCCAGGCATCGATTGTCAGGCCGGACGGATCCGAAGAAATCCTCTTTTACGCGCCAATTCCCAGCTCCCCGGGCTGGTCCTTTGGTGTGGCTATTCCGCGGGCCCAGATGCTGGCTCCCGTCTATCGACTCATGCTGGCTTTTGCCATCGCAGCGGTCGTGATGGTTGCCCTGACGGTCCTGATCGTCTGGCTGATCGCGGCCTCAATTGCCCGGGGCGTCCTGCGCCATGCGGACACGATGCTGCAAAGTGCCGATTATGTCCGGGCGAGCTCGGAGCAGTTGGCTCAGGCCAGCCAGGGGCTGGCGGCGGGATCGTCCGAACAGGCAGCCTCAATCGAGGAGATCTCGGCATCCCTTGAGGAGATCTCGGGGATGACAAAGCAAAACGCGGACAATGCGGCCCAGGCGGACAAGCTGACGCATGCGGTGATCGGGTCGATCGACAATGCCCACAAGGCGATGCAAAAGTCGCTGGCGGCGAGCCAGGAGATAGCGCGGGCCAGCGGGGAGACGCAAAAGATCATCAAGACGATTGACGAGATCGCGTTTCAGACCAATCTATTGTCACTCAATGCGGCAGTCGAGGCGGCCCGGGCCGGTGAGGCCGGGGCCGGATTTGCGGTCGTGGCCGACGAGGTGCGCTCGCTCTCGATGCGCTCGGCGGAGGCATCGAGGCGGACAGCCGAACTGATTGAGGAGACGATCACCCGGGTCAACGAAGGGGTCTCGGTCTTTGCGGAAAGCGGGCGGGCGATTGACGAGGTGGTTGAACAGTCGGGCAAGGTGCAGCAGCTTGTGAGCGAGATCGCCGCCGCCTCCAACGAGCAGTCCAAGGGGATCGAGCAGATCAACCGGGGCGTGATCGAGATGGAAAAGGTGGTCCAGCAGACAGCGGCCAATTCGGAAGAGACGGCCTCGTCGTCCGAGGAACTCTCGGCCCAGGCCGAGGAGATGCATGCCACTGTGGACCGGCTGGTTGGATTTATCGGTGGCGCGGAGACAAGGACGGCGGGTAGCGCCCGGGTGCCACAGATCAGGCCGGCCACCCGGCCTGCGACTGCAGCAAGACCGGTCCGGCCTGTGCCGTCTGCAACACTGGTCAGGCCGGCATCGTCCGGGACAGCGGGCAATGCGCCCGTCCCTGCCCGGAATGCGCGCGAGATTACACCCGAGCAGATCATTCCGCTGGATGAAGAGGACATGAAGGATTTTTAGGTATTGGCATGGATGAGCCAGTCAGTGTGATGTGTGTTCCCCATCCGGGACGGCCATGGCGCAGGCATGAAGCGGCAGTTGAACCTGCCGGGCCACCCGGATGGTGCCCTCTTTTCCGCCGCTGTATCACGAAAACAGGTTTTGAGTGCTGTTTCGCAATGGGTCTGATTGTCATTCGCCGGTACAGAACATGTTTTCAATTGCAGGGGTGTCGGTCCTGCATTGTTTCTCCTGCGCACGCAATATTCCCCCCGCAAGGGGGCTTTGCCGGGAGTACCTGCTTTTTGTGGTTGCACCCTCTCGCGATTGTATGCTGGCCTGGTTTGATGCTATAGTCTTGGACGGGGGTGGCATGTGTTCAGACTGACAACGATGCGCATGAAAATCCTCGTCCCGGTAATCGGGATAGTTGTGGTTGGGTATGCCGTCGGGTTTGCCATCATTTTTGGCAGATACCGGAATCAGGCCAGGGATCGCGTGTACGGCTTGCTGCGGGAAGCGGCCCGGCATCACGCATTGCAGATCGGTTCGCGTCTGCAAAACGGGCTGAATGTTGCAGTCATAAACGCCGGATTGTATCGGGGTGTCCTGCAAAACCGGGGTTCGTTTTCACGGGAGGTGCTTGTTTCCGTATTGCGGGAAAACCTGGCCAACAGAAGACTCTATGGAGTCTGGGTTGTCCTTGAGCCTGATGTCCTTGATGGTGCGGATGCGGCCTGGGTGGGGCACCCCCTGTTTGCACGGAGCAGGGGCCGGTTTGCTCCCTTTTGGACACAAAAGGATGGAGCATTCAGCTACACCGCCATTGCCGGATTTGAGGATGAATCAAATCCTGTCAATGAGTTTTACTGGCTTTCAAAGCGGACCGGACTCCCTGCGATAACGGAACCCTATGCCGATCCCGATGACAGCGGAACTCCGATGATCAGTCTGACGGCTCCGATTACTGATGCCGGGGGGCGGGTTGCTGGTGTTTCGGGGGCGGATGTGAATCTGTCGGTTCTCTCCAAAACCGTCCAGGAGTTGACATCCCTTGACGGGGGGAAGGCGGCGCTTGTTTCGGAAAAGGGTGTCTGGGTCGCCCATCCTGACTCCGGGATGTTTGCCAGGCATGTCGGAACAAATCATGAAGATGTCCAGATGCTGCGGGCCATTGCCGAGCGCAGGGAGACAATCAGGCATCTGGTTTCACCCCTCCTGGGCAGGGAGGCGGTGCGGATCATCACCCCTGTCCGTGTGGGCTCGGCCATGCAGGCATGGGGCCTCGTGCTGGATCTGCCTGAGGAAGAATTTTTCAGGGATATGAAGCGGGCCGTGCTCATGACGGCACTGTTGACTCTCGCTCTCCTGCTTGTGCTGGTCGTCGCTGTTGTGCTGGTCGTGCGGAGACTGACGGATCCGATGCGCCGGGTCGCAGCTGCGATGTGGGCTTTTGGGGGAGGGGATCTCACCCAGCGGGTTCCGGTTCGCTCGCAGGATGAGGTCGGGTCCATCAGCCAGCGTTTTAACGAGATGGCCGAGACCCTTGAGATATACAATACCCGCCTCGAGGACGAAATCAGGAAGCGGTCGGAGCAGCTTGTCCAGGCCGAAAAGCTGGCTGCCCTTGGCCAGCTTGTGGCGGGCATCGCTCATGAACTCAATACGCCCCTGGGCGCGATTGTCTCATCCAGCCGGACCCTGCGGACGCTCTTGTACGGAAGCGTGCGGCATATAGTGGAAAGCCTGATCGGAATGCCGCCTGAAATCAGGGAGGAGTGCCTGCGGCTGGCGCGTGAGTGTGTTTCGGTGCCGGTCAGTTTCAGGAGCGGGAGCGAGAGGGCTTTGCGCAGGTCCCTGGCCGGACAGCTTGCTGCTGTGGGGGTCGAGGAGAGCGAGTTCTGTGCCGAGCGTCTGGTTGAGCTGGGTGTGCAGGAGATAGATCCGTCCCTGCTGCGGGCTGTTGCATCAGCGCAGGGAGAGGCTGTGGTTGATATCGCCGGGCGCATGGCCCAATCCGTTCGCCTGACCGAAATCGTCGTGATGGCGGCCGAAAAAGCGGCCCATGTTGTCGCGGCCCTCAAGCAGTATTCGCGGCACAATACGGGTGAGGAGATGGTGCGGGTCAATGTCGAGGATGAGATACAGGCGATCCTGACACTCTATACCAACCGGATAAAATATGGGGTTGAGGTTCGCCTTGAGTTTGCCGTTCCTGCGCTTGTGATGGGAAACAGGGACCGGCTTAACCAGGTCTGGATCAATCTGGTCAACAATGCGCTGCAGGCGATGGAATACAGGGGGATGCTGGTTATCGGAGACAGGGCCGAATCGGATGGTGTCATCGTTTTTGTCCGGGACAGCGGGCCTGGTATTCCTCCGGAGGTACAGCGGCGGATGTATGAGCCGTTTTATACCACCAAGCCCATGGGCGAAGGGACAGGCCTGGGTCTCGATATAGCCCGACGGATTGTCATTGAACATGGCGGCAGGATAGATTTTGTGACAGGCCCGGAAGGGACCGAGTTTCGGGTCTGGCTTCCGCTTGCGGGGGGAGAGGATGCGTCACGCGATAGTGTGCCTTGATGACGAGATCATCATTGTCGAGGCGATGCGGCAGGAGCTGCGCGAACGGTTTGGAAAGCGGTTTCTCTACGAGACGGCCCTTTCGGCTGATGAGGCGCGCGATGTCCTCTCCGGACTGGTTGAGGACGGGATCACCGTTATCCTGATCATTTCGGACTGGCTTATGCCCGGGATGAAGGGCGACGAGTTTTTGGCCGAGGTGCGTGCCCGCTATCCCGGCCTGAATGCCATCATGGTGACCGGGCAGGCTGACGAGGATGCGATTGAGCGTGTCCTCAGCGAGGGACTTGCGTGCCGCATTGTACGCAAGCCCTGGAAGGCGGATGAGTTGACGAGAGCGGTTGAATCCTGTCTCGGTGAGCGGGACGCAGCGCGGGGGTGCGGCGATGGGGCGTGAAATCCTGCTCTGTGTGGATGATGAACTGCTTGTGCTTGAGAGCCTGCGCCTTGAGCTGCGTCCGGTCTTGTCTGACACAGGGCTTGCACTTGAGACTGCGCTCAGCGGGGAAGAGGCCTTGCAGATTGTCCGGGAGTCAATCGCGGCAGGAGAGCGTGTTGTCTGTGCCATCTCCGATCAAAAGATGCCCGGGATGAGGGGTGACGAATTTTTGATTGAGCTGAGGAGGCTTTCGCCGGAGACACTGGCGGTCCTTTTGACGGGATATGCGGATATCGCTGCGGTGCAGAATGCCATCAACCAGGCTGAACTGTACCGGTATCTGAGCAAGCCCTGGCAGACGGCTGACCTTGAGATGACAATTAGGAGTGCTGCCGAGCGGTTCAGGCTTGTTCGTGCGGTGGAAGAAAAAAACAGGAAGATCGAGCGTCTGACCATGACGATGGTCTCGATCCTCGAGTCGGCCAATTATTACAATGATAGTGAAACAGGGAATCACATCAGGCGAGTCAGTGAATACAGCACGATGATCGCCCGGGAGGCCGGATTTGACCAGGACTTTGTCCGGAGGATCGGCTTGTATTCGTCCCTGCATGATATTGGCAAGGTTGGCATCAGGCGTGAAGTCTTGCACAAGGCGGGCAAGTACAGCGATGAGGAGTTTGCCGAGATGAAGCGCCACGTTTCTATTGGTGCGAGCCTGCTGGCCCGGGAAGAGATTGACGAGATGGCAAAAAATATCGTGCTCTATCATCACGAGTGGTGGGATGGGTCAGGCTACCTGGCCGGGTTGCAGGGAGAGGATATTCCGGTTGAGGCCAGGATCGTGGCGATTGCCGACGTGTTTGATGCACTGGTGACCGAGCGGGTGTACAAGCCTCCGCTGTCACTGGAGCAGTCGATGAACATGATGCTGGCCGAAAGGGGTACGCATTTCGACTCGGATCTGCTGGATGTCTTTGCGGTCAACCGGCACCTTGCCTACTGGATTGCGACGAAGGCCTGATGACGAAGGGCAGGATCAGGTCTTGCGGGGCGGAGAGCCCGGTCCTGCCGCTGCACACGGGATGAGTGATGCCGGCTGGTGGCCACCCGGAGTGGTGAGTCTGAGAGGCCGGGATTGATCAGTCCCGGATGCGCAGTCCCCAGGCCTTGACCGAGCCGTCTTCGCCCAGAATGCGGAAGCGGTCGGGATCATCAATCACAAAGGGGCGAATCTCTCTTCCGCCGGTTTTTTGCTCGACGATGATGGTTGTTCCTTCGACGGTCCAGCGGGCGGTCATCGAAGCCGTGTACACGCCCTCGCGCATATACCCCTGGGTTGTGATTCCGTTTGGTTCAAAAACAACGATTTTGTCGGAGGAAGCGGCTTCGTCAGGTGAGGTCAGGCTGACACGCCACATCCCGCAAAAGATCTCAGCGGGAGTCTTTTTTTGCTGTGAGGCACAGCCTGAGGCGAGAACAAGAGCAGTCAGTACCAGCATACTACTGGCAAGTCGGGAGATATTCATACAAACTCCTGTCGCAGATTTTGGATTCATCCTGGATACCTGACAAGTGTAGCACGCAGCGGGCCGGGGAGCAATTTCCTCACGTGCGGGAGCAAGAGGATGAAGTTTCCACCCGAAAGGGTGTCCGATGATTCCGCAGGGAAGCCGTCGGCCGGATTGTGGTTTTTCAATGTGATCTTCTTGTGCCTGTGCTGATGGATGCATGTAAGGACAAAAAGAAAGGGACTGTCCGTCCGGAATAGCCCCTTTCTTGATGATCCAGTCAAAGATCACTTTTCGGTATCAAAAGCGCATGCCTGTGAGCGGTATTTGACTTCCTTGATCACCGGGCTGAG
>JAKPMW010000221.1 GCA_029548715.1 Spirochaetota bacterium
GCCACAAGTTCCTTCCGGCCGGCAACAAAGGCCATGCGCCAGCCGGTCATGTTGAAGGCCTTGGAGAGGGAGTGGATCTCGAGCCCGACCTCCTTGGCCCCGGGGATCGAGAGGAACGAGAGCGGCTTGCGTCCGTAGACCAGGGCGGCATAGGCCGCATCATGAATGATCACGATATTGTTTTTTTGCGCAAAATCCACGACAGAACGGAAAAATTCTTCGCTCGCCCCGCGACCGGCCGGGTTGTTGGGATAATTGAGCACGAGGACCTTGGCCCGCTTGAGAATCTCCGCCGGGATCGCTGTCAGGTCGGGCAAAAACCCGCGCTCGGCCACCAGCGGGAGATTGTAGACCTCGCCCCCAAGGTATTTTGTGTATGTCCCAAACACCGGATAGCCGGGGACGGTCATCAGGGCCACATCACCCGGATTGATCAGGACGTGGGGCAGCATGGCCAAAGAAGGCTTTGAACCGATCGAATGCAGGATCTCGGTCGCGGGATCGATCCCCGTCACGCCGAAGACACGCTCCAGCCAGAGGGCCGCCGCATCCTGAAACTCACGGATTCCGTTGTCCGCATACCCGCGGTTGGCCGGATCACGGGCCTCGACCGCAAGCGTATCGATGACAAGATCATCGGCCCGCTCGTCCGGTTCACCAACCCCCATGTCGAGCAGCTCGACACCCGGGTGTTCCTGCATGGCCGCACGCTTGGCCCGCTTGATTTTTTCGAATTTGTAGATCGTTGTATCCTTGCCGAAATTCTTTCCGCCGATGCGCTGGGCAAAGACATCCTCAACTGAAAACATGCCGCACTCCTCGCTTGATCATTGTTCACCAAAAAAAGCTGTCGCTGGAATAGCGGATAAAATATACGCTCCGGGCCTTCAGGGCTGACGCCTTTTCCGCCGGGGGGAAGGCTTTTCCCAGGTCCGGGCATACAGCTCGCGGCACTCATTTGAGGGTGCAAGCGCAAGGGCCTTGCGAAAAGCCTGCTCTGCATCGCGGGATTCTCCGGCCTCACGCAGTATGCCGGCACGCAAGAAACGGGCATAGCTTCTGAAGTAGCGTTCCTTGCGGGGAACACGCCTCGTGCCCCACGAGAGCCAGGCGTTTGCCGCCTCAAACTGCCTCATCTTCCAGAGGATATGCCCCATGATGATCGCAATCCTGGGCGAAGACTCCAGCGAAAAACCGCTCTCGGCCATGTCCAGTGCATGCTCCAGGCCGGTCCCAAGCTGGGCATGGGCCTCAGCCGTATAGGCCAGCCAGTTGGCACGCATTCCGCCGGGATAGTGCTCATCCATCGACTCAAGCGAGAGTGTTGCCAGGGCCTCCCCCCCACGAAAAAGCGCCAGAAGCACAAGCCCCTTGTTAAGGCTGACCATGGACTGCAGCGTATCCGGGATGTTCCGGGAATCAATCTCTTCCAGTGCTGCCAGCGCCTCTTCAAAGCGCCCAAGCCCGAACAGAAAATAGGCATGCTGGTATAAAAACTGCTCGCGTCCGGGTATATCCCGCCCCATCCCCTCAAGGACGTTTCCGGTCAGGCGGGCACCGGGACCATACAATCCGAAAAACGCGTAGAGAGGCAGGCGAAACAGCATGATGGCGATCCCGCCAAGGAGGCAGAGGACAAGAGTCGTCAGGAGGGCAGCTGTTCCGAGACTGCCATCCTCAACCATCCCCATCACAAGCACGGCCAGTCCAAGTCCCGCCCCGAGCAAGACCAGACGCACAAGGGCCGCAGGATCAAAACGCAGTCTCACGCGCGTCCGCCCTCCGTCCGTTTCCGGGGAGGTGCGGCCTTTTTCGCGTCAGGCTGGACTGCCGCATTCTGTGCCTCCCGGGCAACCGCAGCCCGGGCCGCCTCGATACCCGGGATCGGCCGGCCTCCTGCCATCAGGCTCAGGGCCTGCCAGGTCGGTTCGTAGTTTTGCGCCGCATTCCAGACGATCCAGCCACCAATCTTCGCATCGGTACAGGCCTGCATCTGGTGGGCGATATAGACCGGCAGGGAGAGCCCTGACGGCCCGACCCGCATCTCGAATCCCTGGATGTACATGGCAAGCTGGGCCTTTTTGAGACGGTCACGGGCAGCCACCGAACTCTTGTAGAGCGTGTAGTAGGGATTGGCGATCATGTAGGCACTCCAGGTGTAGTGCGAGGGATAGGCCATTGGAAGAATGACATCCACCGCATTGTCCAGTCCCTCAAGACGCTGTCCGATGGGGTCATGCCTGTTGAGGGCTACCCTGCCAAAGACATCAGCCGAGACAATGACGCCCTTCTGGGCAAGTTCCTTCCGCGCATTCGAAAGGAATCCCTCCACCATGCGGTAGCGCTCATCCTGCCCGACATGGCGCAACCGGCCCGAATCCTCAAAGCGGATATAGTCGAACTGGATTTCGCGAAACCCGAGACTGACAGCCTTGCGCGCCAAGGCCATCCGCTCGGCGATCAGGCTCTGGGGGACAGGGTACTCCTTGAGTCCATAGGGGAAAACCACGATCCGGGCAACGGGCCAGATCCCGTTTGAGAGACAGAGCGCAATGTTTTGCGCCGGAATCTCGCCGGGCCTGAAATAGACCGCATCCTGCATGTCAAGCACAAGGGTATTGAGTTTGTGCTGTCTGGCCCTGGTCACATACTCCGCCAGGACCTTGGTGGTGCGGGCACTGTAATTATGGAGATAAATCCCCCTGTATTCAGCCGGACGCCGGACTTCAGTCCGGGAAGGAGGAACAGCGCCGGCAGGTTCGCCTGCGGCCGGCCGAACCGGGGGTGTCCCGCCCTGGAGGGAATCATGGTACTCGCTGTAAATCATGAAATTGAGGAAAAAGCAGCACGCGGTCACAAGAATCGCCAGATAGCGCATCCCGGGAATGGTCTTCATCTACAAGCATCCTGTCGTGGTATTCTGATTGTTCTGTCTACTATCGTCACAAGCGGGATGCGCCTGGACGGAACCGCCGCACCCAAAAAGGCAGGGAGGCGTCAGCCTCCCCCTCGCCATGACACTCTCGTCAATTAGTACGGTCAGCAAACCTGATCAGCGCGGACCGTCAGCCCTTTCAGGACCAAGGGCCCTTACAGGACCGTAAGCCAGCCGAACTCGTCGGGAAGATTGCCCTCGGTGATCCCGAAGAATTTTTCCTGGAGCCTTTTGGTGACAGGCCCGCGCACGCCACTCCCGATGGTGATCTTGTCCACCATGGTGACAGGCGTGATCTCGGCGGCCGTCCCGGTCATGAAGATCTCGTCAGCCGTATACAGGGCTTCCCGCTGGAGCTGATGCTGTTCAACTTCAATGCCCAGACTGCGGGCGATCTGAAACACGCTGTGGCGCGTGATCCCCGGCAGGAGGGCACTCGATGAGGGGGGCGTATAGAGCTTGCCACCGATCACGACAAAGATGTTTTCGCCCGAGCCTTCTGAAACGTAACCGTTGATGTCGAGCGCTATTCCCTCGGCGTACCCGTTTTCAAGTGCCTCCAGCTTGATGAGCTGGCTGTTCATGTAATTGGCGCCAACCTTGGCCATCGTGGGGAAGGTATCAGGAGCAGCCCGCCGCCAGGAAGAGACACAGACGCTAACGCCCTTTTCGAGCGCTTCGGGCCCCAGGTACTTGCCCCAGTCCCAGGCGGCCACCGAGACATGGACCGGGCACTTTGAAGGATTGACGCCCAGCTCACCAAACCCGCGGAAAACGAAGGGACGGATATAGGCCTGCTCGAGCTTGTTGGCGCGCAGGGTCTCAAGGACAGCCTCTTCCACCTGCGGAATGGTAAACGGAACAGGCATGCGGTAGATCTTGCACGAGTCAAACAGGCGCTTGATGTGATCATGCAGGCGCATGACCCCCGAGCCGGTTTTGGTCTTGTAGCAGCGGACCCCCTCAAACGCGCTTGTCCCGTAATGCACAACATGGGAAAGAACGTGTGTCGAAGCCTTGTCCCAGTCAACCAGTGCCCCATCCAGCCAGATCTTGTCAGCCTTGAACGCCATACCGTCACCCTCAAAAGGAATTTCGTCTAAATATGCTTCCCGGAGTGGCTGGCGGGCAAGTGCGCAGGAAACAATCCCGGATTCTCATTGTTTCCCCTTCGGGCGAAGTCATCAATACCAACCGTTTTCTGCCTGCCGCTGGACGCACCCGCCCTTTCGTGATACACTCATCAAATGAAGCATGATTCAGGAGTATATCCATGGAAAACAGTCTGACGGGCCTGCAGGAAGCCGTCATCCAGTTTCTGACTGAAGACGGATACAACCGGAAATTCTTTCTCAGCCAGATCGACGAGCTGGTCGCCAGCGATGCCGAACACTTCTTTTCAAAAATGCTGGCCATCTTTGTCCATCTCGAGTTCGACGAAGAGGAAGCCAAGCTGCACTGGGAACGCATCATGCTCAACTGCCGCCAGCTCTCACTTCAGACCGGACGCGAGGTAGGCCTGCGGGTTGCCATCCTCGACTATTTTCTCAATATCAACCGCCTGCTCAACAACCCGATGCTCGTCGAGATCCACCTCTTCAAGCAGACCGAGCGGCTGGCAATGACGGACGGACTGACCGGCCTCTTCAACCAGCGCTATTTCGATATCAATCTGGGCAAGGAAGTCCGCCGGGCACTGCGCTATCGCAAGGACCTTTCGGTCGCCATCATCGATCTGGACAACTTCAAGCAGCTCAACGATACGCGGGGCCACGTCTTCGGTGATCTGGTCCTCAAGCGCTTCGGTGAAATACTCATGTCAACCAGTCGCGAAGAAGATATCGTCTGCCGCTACGGGGGAGAGGAATTTGTCCTCCTCCTCCCCGAGGTGAGCACCTCCGGGACCATTCACCTTCTTGAACGGGTCCGCGAAAAACTCCACAGCACCCCGTTTTTCAGCGAACACCGGATCACATTCAGCGCCGGAGTGGCCTGCTTTCCCACTCATTACGACGAGGAGGACGCGCTCTCCATCGTGCGGGCAGCGGACCGGGCACTGTATCAGGCCAAGTACGAAGGCAAGGACCGGATCATCGAGTATTTTGCCGAAAAACGCCGCCACACCCGCTTCAAGCAAAGCTGGCGCATCTCGTGGGAACGGGTCAACGCAGGCTCACAGGAACCGGCAAGCAGGGATTCGATCATCACCCAAAACGTCTCCCTGGGCGGGGTGCGCTTTGAAAGCAGCGACTGGCTCTCGCTGGACGAGGACCTTCTGGTCAGCATATCCCAAAGCGGTGAACACGATTCCGGCGGAATCGCCATCCGCATCCCGGGCCGCGTCATCTGGACACGGCGGCTCTCGGAAAACAGGCTGGCCTACGGTGTCGCCTTCCTCGACCTGAATCCCGATCAGCGGCAGCACCTGGGCGGCGCCCTGCCGGTTTCCCGCTTTCTCAACGACATGCCATAACGCAGTGCCGACCAGCCACAGTCACAAGCTCCCGGGACAGGGAATGGCTCGCTGGTCCTTTTGGAGTGTTTTTGGGTATGGCGTCCTGAATTTTTCCGCTACCCTGCCACTGGTCCGGCGGGGCTGGCTTGCACATTCACAATGGGTTCGAGTCGCCAGCTTGCCCCGTATCCTGCACATTCTCAGCCCCGGCTGGCGCACCGCCTGTGTCGCCCTCCTCGATGTCGAAGGACCCGAGTGCAATCCCGGCGAAGATCCCGAAGGGATATTGTGCGACTGCCCAAATTTTACGCATCATGCAGACGTTTGCCGGGTCGCAACACCAACCTGCCCTGCCCGCCCTTGTGTACTGCCGGGAACTATGATAGACTGCCCATCTCGGTGCAGAACACAAGACGGGAGAAGAAGTAGTGCGCACAGTTCACGATACCCTCGGATCAATGGAAGTCCCCGACGGGGCACTCTATGGTGCCCAGACAGCGCGGGCCCTGGCCAATTTCCCCGTCAGCGGAAGACCACTTCCGGAGGTCCTGATCCGTTCGCTGGTCCGGATCAAGCGGGCCTGGGCCGTCACCAACGGCCGGCATGCCTCACCCGAAAGGCGCCCGGTCTTTGCTGCCATCGGAAAGGCCGCCCTCCTGATCGAGTCCGGCCAGCACCTCGACCAGTTTCCCGTTGATGTCTACCAGACCGGCTCAGGGACATCATCCAACATGAATGCCAACGAAGTCCTGGCCCGGCTTGCCGCCTCGGCTTCGGGGCTCCCTGTTCACCCCAATGACGATGTCAACCGCTGCCAGTCATCCAATGATGTCTTCCCCACCGCCATGCAGCTGGCCCTGATCGAGGTCATCCAGACCCGGCTGTTTCCCGCCCTTGCAGGCCTTGAGGCTGCACTCCTTGAAAAGGCGGACCAGTTTTCCGGCATCGTCAAGGTCGGGCGCACCCATCTTCAGGATGCAACCCCGGTCACGCTGGGCCAGGAATTTTCCGCCTATGCAGCCCAGCTCGCAC
>JAKPMW010000233.1 GCA_029548715.1 Spirochaetota bacterium
TGATCTATGCCGGTGGCGACGATGTTATGGCCTATGTCCCCCTTGACAGCGCCTTTGCGTGTGCGTCTGCTGTTCGAATAAAATTTGTGCAGACAATCGGTGAGATACTCGCAAAGCCCGAACTGCAAAAGGATCTTGGAAAGATTGTCAGGCCCACATTCAGTGCCGGTCTGGCCATGGTGCATCACCAGATGCCGCTCGGTGCTGCTTTGGGCCTGGCCCGCAAGGCCGAACGCATGGCAAAAAATGAGGGGGGGCGGGACGCACTGGCCTTCATCATGAGCAAGCGTTCCGGCTCGGACATGTCGATTTTCGGAAAATGGGATGATACCGGGGATGCCAGGGGCATGCTGTCCAGGATCGGAGACATTTGCCGGATGTACAACGACAGCGAAATCCAGCTTTCGCATTCTCTTGGATATCAGTTGCGCGAAGCGGCCAGACTCTGCGGTGATACGATTGAATACCGGAACTCGGGCAAGGATCTGGTTCCCGGCAATGCGGCGGCCGCCATGGTGCTTGACATCTTCAAACAAAAAAAGGATGGTGCCGGTCTCGCAAATCTGCTGCTCGGACGGAACTCGATCCGGAAACTCTCGGATGATCTTGTCATCGCAAGACATGTCCATAGTGTGCAGAAAATCGGACAGGGAGGCGCAAGATGATGCTGGCTGTGACAAGTGATGATCAAATCCTGCTCAGGGACGGGCGTCCTTTTGGTGGGGAAGGCAGCTTTGGCGGAACTTCTCTCACCTGGCCCCAACCGCAAACCCTGGCCGGCATGATCCGGACACACATCGGTTTCGCCCGGTCACCCGGATATTTTCATGACGAAGCTCGTGCAAAAGAGATTCTCAAAGTCGGGATTGCCCGCATGTTGCCAGCAATGATCCAGCGCAATTCGTGGCTGGCCTGGACTCCGGCCGACATGGTCTTTTCCGAAAACGATGATCTGCTCACGGCACATCTCCCGACGTATCGTCTCCTTGCGGAGGGCGAAGGGAGTGATCTTCCGTGGCGTGAGTGGTTCCATCCCTTTCCCGGATTCAAGGAAAAACCTTCATCCAAAAGGCCGATTCTCTTGCACTGGAGCGTCATTGAGGCCTATCTCGAAGGGCGTATACCGCAACCGGCAAAGGACGAGGAATGGGGCATTCTTTCCATCCCCGTGGATTCCAGAATCCATAATGGTCTGTCACGCGAAACCGGGACGACGATCCAGGGGCGGTTGTTCGAAAACAAGGGCATCCATCTCAAGATCAAGAGCGGGAAAAAAAAGCGCATTGAAGATCTCGCGATTGTTTTTGAACTTGTCGGCCATGAAAATGGAGACAAACCCGAAGGTTCGGCCCACCTTGGTGGCGACAGGAATACCGTCCGGATCTCCGGGTGTTCACTCGAGTATCCGTCCTGTCCGGATATCTATACAGGCTGTCAGTACCTCAAGCTTGTCTTGATGACCCCCGGTGACTTCGGATCATGGGCACCCTCCTGGATCCTGCCGGACGGTGCCGCACGCGAATTGTCATGGGTCTGTATTCCCGGGACGTCCTATGAAGTCCGTCTGAGATCGGCCATGCTTGCCGGATGGGATGGTGTCAGTGGCTGGAATTACCTGACAAACAAACCCAAGGCCATGCGAAAGACTGTCCGGGCCGGGTCGGTCTATGTCATCGAAGTACGCGATCCGGGTCAGGCTCAAAAAATCGCTGCACACCTCTGGGGGAGTGCCTTTGATCCGGACCCGCTCCGGACCGCTGACGGGTACGGGCAGGTCATAGTTGCCCGAATGGCAGACACAAAGAACTGACAATTATCAGATCAAGGAGAACACGTATGAAACATGTTTTGTTCGGGTTGCGCACACTCTCATCCCTGCATTGCGGCATCGGGCAGGGGATGAACGACATCGATCTTCCGACAGCACGACATCCGGTCAGTGGACACCCGCTCGTTCCCGGTTCCTCACTCAAAGGCGTCATGCGTGAAGAGTATTGTTCGGCTGAATATGCACCTGTCGAGGATCTCGACGCCCTGTTTGGAAAGGAGGGCAACGAGTTTGCATCAGCCATTTCGGTCGGAGACGGGATTCTGGTCGCGCTGCCCGTCAGGTCGTATTACGGAACACATGCCTATCTGGCTTCGCCCTATACCTTGCTGACTCTCAAAAACATGCTGGCCCGGAGCGGAAGGACAGGATTGCCGGGTATCCCTGCTCTCGTGACCGAAGGTGGCACGGAGTCTTCATTCAAAGCTCTTGTTGCCGGGGATTCTGTGCTTGCGACAACGGGATCACAGCGGATATTGCTTGAAGAGCTCGATCTGGTTGTTGATGCCAGTCAGCAGGCGCTCTTTGATGGATGGGCGCATATTCTTGCAGAAATGTTTTTCGCGGATGACGACGCGCGCCGGCTTTTCAGGCAGCGCTTTGCCATTGCGGATGACAATGCTCTCAATTTTCTTTGTGAAACCGGACTCCCGGTCGATGCGCGGATTGCCATTGACCAGAAGACTGGAACCGTCAAAAACGGTGCGCTCTGGTACGAAGAAACAGTCCCGGCCGAAGCACTCTTTGCCGGAGTGATTGCCGTTGATCGATCACGCGCCAAGGCTGTGTCCAAGGACGAGAAGGAGATGGCCAACATCCTGACCGGAATGGGCGATGTACATCTCCAGGTCGGTGGAAAAGCAACAACCGGCAAAGGATTTGTGACCCTGCGCTTTGCACAAGAGGAGGCGTGATCATGAGTCAGACCCGAAGCCAGAAGTATTCGCAGGCTGTCTTTGAACTTGTCAGAGATCTTGTCAATGCCCCGGAAAAAAAGCAGTTGAATAACCAGGGCGTGCGCCGGTACAAGGCATTGTGCAAACGTTCCGGAAGCATGTTGCGCACGGTTGGTCTGATCCAGTTTTTGATCTATCTCAAGGCAAAAGCGATGAAAAACGGCGAAGAGCACCATCGTGCATTGCTGGAACATGTCCAGTCCGCTCTTGGATCGCTCAAGATACTCGAAAGCAAAGACACGGATGTCATGATCGACAAGATCCGAAAGCACAATTTGCCGGAGTACATGCGCTTGACACGCGAAGTCCTCCATCTCCTCCAGTGGCATAAACGGATTTCGGATATTTTGATCCAGGGGACTGCCGCGGAAGGAGATGACTGATGCCTGGACTGGACGCACTGCGTGCAAACTATCAAAGGCTCCTCACCGGTTTTGACGGGGTCGGCCAAAATCTTGGTTTGAGTCTCGAAAAATTCAATCCATACATTGACTCGGGAAACGAGCACGAACAAAAGCAGGCGGCTTTTGACCGGATGACGACCTTCAATTTTTCGTCGATACAGCCGCTCAAGGAAAGCTACAACCGTCATCTTGATGAATGGCGCACGATCCAACAGGCACGGCGCACGGTCATCTCGTGTACGATCAAGTCGACAAGCCGTGTCCTGCTCGGAACAGGGAATGCCTCGGTTCACAACTTCGGATTCAATCTGTCCAAACCCTGGGGTGTACCCTATATCTCCGGGAGTACGCTCAAGGGACTTGTCTCGTCCTGGCTGGCTCGAAGGGGCGGCGATGCCTGGTGGCGTGCCGGACGGGGCGCCGAAAAATCCCCGCTGCAGGTCGAGCTCTTCGGCGGTATCGTCAAGGATGATGCCAAAGAGCAGGCATGGGCCGGTTCGGTGATTTTCAATGATGCCTTGATGCTCCTCGGGCCGCAACCCTGCTTTGTCGCCGATATCATCACTTCCCACCACATGAAGTATTACGGGGGGAGCCGGATGCCTGACGGAACCGAAGACCCCAATCCGGTCGGCATTGTTGCCCTTCGGCCTGATACGCAGTTCTTTATCAGCCTCGAAGGTCCGCGTGATGCGACCACCTTTGTCCTTGAGGTTCTCAAAAAGGCCCTGGCCGAAGAGGGACTTGGGGGAAAGACAGCAGTCGGGTATGGCCGCTTTGCGGTTGTCGAATCGACTATCCAGTTTGGTGGAGAAAAAACGGCTGCGGCAGGTGCCGGCGCAGCCCAACCTGCCGCTCAGGCCAAGCCCGCATCCCTCATCAACAAGGGGGATCAGGTCGAGGTTGTGGTACTGGCCGACAAAACCAAAAAGGGTGCCTGGCGGGCCAGTTGTGTCAAGGACGAATCGGTCGTTGGCGTGTTTGCCCCAAAGCCGGCCCTGCCGCAAAATGTCAAAGCGGGAGATCATCTTCTCGTTATTGTCAAGATAGTTGCTGCCGATGGTGGTTCGACCTTCGAATTCGTCAAGCGGGCCGATCCGCCCTCGCCGGGCTGACGCCAGCGGAGGCCCCCCATGCAGCAGGCCGTCCTCTATGTGTGCGAGCAGGGCACGAGTGTCCACAAAAGTGGCGAGTCCGTCATTGTCAAAAAAGACGGAAAAGAGCTGCTCGAGGTCGAGAGCTTCAGGCTCGGGACAGTGTGCCTGGTCGGGGCTGTCCAGTGTTCGACCCAGGCCACCGTGGCCCTGATGGACGAGGGCATCGACATCAGTCTGC
>JAKPMW010000244.1 GCA_029548715.1 Spirochaetota bacterium
TCTTCAGCCACTCGAGCACCTCTCCATTGGATACAACCCCGTCAGGCTGCTGACGGTCTGGAACTGCGGAGAGAGAGGGATTCGAACCCCCGGAGCTTTCGCTCAACGGTTTTCAAGACCGCCTCCTTAAACCACTCGGACATCTCTCCGTACACGAAGATACCCAAGGCACGCACCGCCAGTCAACCGTAAAAAAACGGCGCGCAGAGAAACATATTGCGGTTTTGGAATGCGACTCCGGGAGTGCCATGATACAATCATGATACTGTGCCGCGTATCCCGGAGTATCATCCCTACTTGTTGATGACGTAATAGCTTGAGACGTACCAGCGGTCCAGCTTGCGATAGAGGCTGAAGTGATACGTCTTGCGCTCAACAAGCAGCCCTGTCTTGTAGACGATCAGGCACTCCACCTTTGCGGTCTCGTTGAGGGTCTCCTCGTCCCGGGTCAGGCTGACGTTTTTGACAAAGTGGTGCTCAATATGCTCGGCGGGGAAAACCCGCAGGTAGCGCCGGAAATCTTCCATCACGGTGCCCCGCTCGGCCATTTCGGCGGCCACATAGCGGGTCCGAAACCGGGTAAAGACCATGATCAGCCGCTCAAGATCAAGGAAGCGGAAGTAGGCATTCCAGTCACTGCGCCGTTTGGCCGCAATGATATAGTCCACGGTCTCACCGGCCGAGAGGCGTTTTGTCTCACGCTCATCCCGCCGCACCACTTCATCCCGCACGGCATCCGCCACATCCCGGGGCGGCTGGAGGTCAAAACGCTTGCTGTTGGATGTATAGCGCCAGTCCACCGGCGAGCGGACCGGCCTGAGGAGAAAATACCCCGTCACCTCATAGGTCCCCGGCTCTGCCAGCCTGAGCCAGGCCGCAATGTCTATCTCCCGGCCAAAACGCTCACCAGGAGCAATAGTCAGGACACGCCCTGGCGCCAGGTCCTGGCGGGCGGCATATTTTTCGAGCTGAAAGGACTCCCGCTCACGCACTTCGGTGTTGCGCAAACTGCGGACACGAAAATTGTAGTTCTGGAAAAGGTGCCGCCCCAGATCAAACCGCACCGGCTGATCGCTCTCGTTGATCACAAGAACCCGCACCTGGACCGGCTCGTTGATATAGTACGTGCGCTGCGAAAGATCAATCTGCACACGCAGCCCGGGCACCTCCCGCACAAGATCCTGGCTGGCCGAAAGGCCGGCAGCAGACAAGAACAGGATCAGAAAACTGCAGACACGCGGAAAGAACATGGACCACCTCTCTTGCACAGACCTCTTCCCATTTTCGGCCGGCGTGCGTTCGGACATTACCTCTGCTGCCGTCTTTGTGTAGTTTTGGGGAACAGCCTCCGGCCGGGGCAGGGACGCACGCACTCCGCAGGCCGGACGACGCAAGGGAGACCATGCATGGGGATCATTGAGGGCCTGATTCTGGGGGCAATCCAGGGAGTCAGCGAATTTCTGCCAATCAGCTCATCCGGGCACCTGGCACTCTTTGGCAGCATCATCCTGCCTGAAGGGGCCCGGATGGACCTTTTTACCGAGGTCCTGCTCCATCTCGGCACCCTGGTCGCGGTATTGATTGTCTTTGCCCGCGAGGCCATCCCCGTCTTCCTGTCACCCCTCGGCGCAATCGGTGTCTGGAGACGCGAAGGAACAGCAGGGCTCTCGCGCCATGCCCCATTGAGACTCCTTGGGCTGGTTCTCCTCGCCTCCATCCCGGCGGCGGTCATCGGCCTCCTGTTTGAGCACGATGTCGAACAACTCATGGGGACCCCTTCGATAGTTGCCCTGCTTCTCTCCGTCACCGGCCTCGCCCTCCTTGGCTCACACTGGCTGGCCTCCCGCAGGGCCCATCCGGACAGCAAAGCCGTGCCGGGAATCCGCGACAGCATCCTGATCGGGCTGGCCCAGGCCCTCGCCATCCTGCCCGGGATCTCCCGTTCAGGAATGACCATCTCCATGGGACTGGTCCGGGGCATCTCCAGGGAAATGTCCGGCGTGTTCTCGTTTCTGCTCTTCGTTCCCGCCATCGCCGGCGCGACACTGCTCCAGGTCCTCAAACTTGTCAAGTCAGCCGGCGAAACCTCCATCTCTGCCAGCTTGCTCCCGGACCCGATTTTTATACTTTTCGGCAATCACACAGCATCCGGCTTTGTCCCGGCCTACCACCTCGCAGGCTTTGCCTCAGCCCTCATCTTCGGCCTGATCGCCCTGACCCTGTTGGTCCGCCTGCTCAAGGCCGGCCGCTTTCACTGGTTTGGCTGGTACTGTCTGGCCGCGGCCCTCGTCTGGAGCATTGCCCTCTGACATATCCGATACCATGGTGACTGTTTCCCTGCCAAACTGATACCATAGTGGCCTTACGCGCCCACTGCGGCTCATGGGCAGGCCGAAAGAGGCCGATACTTGAGGCAGCGCCTCCGGGCACTCCCTATATCACTTTTCTGGAGCGGCAATGTCGGCAAGCGAACGATACACAGGCGCCTGGGGTATGCTCCTGCTCGCGGCCCTTGTCACCGGAATCCTCGCGGGGGGAGTCCTCTGGCCGGCCCCGCTGCTGGTCGCCGTCTTTGGAAAGGCTGCCTGGTTTTTTCCGGTCTTTCTGCTCGGCCTCTCGCTCCATGCCTTCATCTCGGGCTCCCTGCTGCGAGGACTGGCTTCCAGCCTGCCCCTGCTCCTGGTCCTCCCGGCAGCCCTCCTCCTGCTGGCTGCGGGCGACCCAAAACTGGCCGGAAGCAGCGGGGAAACCCTCGCCCGCCCCTTGTCCTCCCTCTTTGGTCCTGCTGCTGTCTGGCTGGGTGGTTTTACCTTCCTCGGCCTTTTTGTCTTTGCCTTTGTCCGCTCGCTGCTGAGCGCACAGCATGCCTCAACCGGCGAGTATCGCACATCAGCACCGCGAGCCGGAGCCGACCGCGTGCTCTACCCCGGATACGCATCCGATGCCCTGCTCCACACACAGGATGGAAGCAAAGGCGAAGCGGATCCCGCCCCCCTGCGCCGCTCGGAGGAGGGATACCGCTTTTCAACCGGCATTTCCCGGCGTGACATCGCACGTGCACTCCGGAAGCAGGCGGGCGAAAGCGGCCAGATACCACCCCTCGTGACCATTGTAGACGAGGAAGCCGCCGCTGCCTGGTACGCAGGCCAGCAGCAGGACGAAGCCCCCCCCGAAGCCGCACACCCGACAGAAGAGGCTGCCACTCTCCCCGCAGACGGCTCACTTATCCGCGACGGGTTTCCCAAGGATACAGCACATGACAACACCGTCCTGCGGGAAGAGCCCTCCCCGCCTGAGGCACGCCCCGTCCCGAACGGCAGCGAGGCAGCCTCCTTTACACCACCCCCCATCGCGCCGCAGGAACCGGACGACCGCCCTGCCGAAGATGTATCCGGACCCGGCCACGAGGCCGAACCCGTCCCCCTGGCTGTCTACCATGATGTCGCCCCGCCCGCACGGGGAGAGTCCCCACCACCTCCGCTGCGCACCGATTCGGCCTTTGTCCCGGCCCGCGAGCGCAGCGAGTACCGCAAGCCCGACGCAAGCCTCCTCGTCAAGTCGCACGAAAGGATCGACGAGGACACCCGGGCCCAGATGCAGCAGACCGCCGAGGCCCTTGAAAAGACATTCTTCGAATTTGGCATTGAGGCCAGGGTGACCAACATCTGCCGGGGCCCGGTGATCACCCAGTACGAAATGTCCGTTCCGCCCGGAATCCGCCTCTCCCGGGTTGTCGCCCTGCAGGACAATATCGCCCTCAATCTGGCCGCCGCCAGTGTCCGGATCGAGGCACCCATCCCCGGCAGGTCCGCCATCGGGATCGAGGTTCCCAACCGCAAACGATCCATGGTCACCCTGCGCGACATCCTCGAATCCCCCGAATTCCAGCAGGCAACGGCCCGCATCCCGCTGGCCCTGGGCCAGACGGTCTCCGGTGCCCCGATGGTGGCCGACCTCGCGGCGATGCCCCACCTGATCATCGCAGGCACGACCGGCTCGGGAAAATCGGTCTGTGTCAATTCGATTATCTGCAGCATCCTCTACAACATGCGCCCCAGCCAGGTCCGCTTCATCCTCGTCGATCCCAAGTACGTCGAGATGGCACCCTACAACGGCATCCCCCATCTCCTGATTCCGGTCATCAACAAGCCCCGGGCCGCCATTCTTGCGCTGAAATGGCTCGTGAAGGAAATGGAGGATCGCTATCAGTGCCTGCAATCCCTCGGCGCACGCAATATCGAGAGCTACAACGAAAAACTGGCCGCAGACCGGGATGCGATCAACCGCGAAACCGGCCAGCCCCTTGAACGCATGCCGTACCTCGTGCTTGTGATTGACGAACTGGCCGACCTGATGCTCCTGGCGGCCAAGGAAATCGAGGATTCGATCTCCCGCCTGGCCGCCATGTCGCGCGCCGTGGGGATCCACCTGATCTTCGCCACCCAGCGACCCTCGGTGGATGTCCTGACCGGGGTCATCAAGAACAACTTTCCGGCCCGCATCGCCTTTCAGGTGGCATCAACGATCGATTCACGCACAATCCTCGACACCAAGGGAGCCGACAAGCTCCTCGGCAAGGGGGACTCGCTCTTTGTCGGTCCCGGTTCGCCAGCCGCCCTGCGCGTCCAGGGGGCCTTTTTGTCCGAGGCTGAGGTCGAAAAGACCGCCGACTATCTGCGTTCGCTCGGTACGCCCCTCTACAAGATGGACATTCTTGACGAACCGGACGAGCGTTCGGAAGAGGACGGAGATGACTTTATCGCCGAAGACGACCCGCTCTACGAAGAAGCCATCCAGATCGTGATCCAGACCCAGCGAGCCTCGGCCTCCTACGTCCAGCGCCGCCTCAAGGTCGGCTACAACAGGGCCGCCCGGATGATTGAACGGATGGAATCGGAAGGCATCATCGGTCCACAGATCGGTTCAAAGCCAAGGGATGTCCTTGTCTCAAGCTGGCCGTGAGCCTTGCAGGTATTCAGGGGGAACAGCGTCCACCCCGACGATCAGCGGTATTCCCCGCCAGAGCACTGGCCGGCCCGGTGCCATCTCCGGATGCCGCACCATCTGAAAAACAGTCATCCATTGATCGAGCGGAGTCTGTTCCCCGAGAAAAAAATGAGGACGCCTACATCCTCATCCCGGCACTGACCCCGCCCATGACCTCGCGGTTGTCGGCCGCCCAGGCGAGATAGATCGAAAAGGCGGGAAAGAGGACCCGGCGCAGATAGATGCGAAACCCGAGCCCCGCCGAAAATACCTGCCGGGCATGGTCCGCCTCACGAAAGAGCCCATGATCGGCAAAGGGAAAGAGTGACCCCACAAGCGCCCGGGTAGACCAGACCTGCAGGCGCCACTCAAGGCTGGTCACGAGCCAGGCCGATGTGCGAAACTGGTCCTCGTGATACCCTCTGACAGCACGCACCGCTGCCGAACCCCTCCCCGCCAAGACGATACTCGAGCCCCCTGACGAGTCCGTCAGCAGCAGCCCCTGCCTGTTCGAGCATGATGTAGCCACCCGGACCAATGGGCAGGGCCAGACTCCACTGCAGGGAGGCACTTGTCCGGGCGAGATCCGTTCCAAACCAGCCCGTATCGGCTGACAGGGCAAGCTTCCACTGGAATCCACGGATGTGATCCTCGACCGCCTGCTGTCCGTTGTACCCAAGAGTCAGCGCCAGGGGCAGTCCCTCGTACCCTCCCTCGAACGGGCCATCACCCAGCCGGTACCAGACAGCATCCAGCCTCACCCCGAGCTCCCACGCTGGCGAAAACTTCCGGCTGATCCCGAATGAAACCGCGCCGATCCGTTCGTCATACTCTCCGGTCTTTGTCTGCCCGTCCCAGAGATCGACTCCGCGCCCCATCCACTGGGGAGAAAAGGACAGGCTCCAGGCACGCGAGGCATCAAGGGCCCAGTGCGAAAAACCGAAAAATCCCGGCGTTCCGTCCTGAAGAAAGAAAAACCCGCCAACCGAATTGAGTGTACCCAGAAAATTGCTTTCAAGCACTCCGGCGCCAAGCGTCAATTTTTTCTGGTAGACGGCCACAAAGGGGACCGGAAGCAGGGTCCACTTTTCTTCAACCGTCAACTGCAGCTCAAGTCCGTCTTCACGCTCGACCAGACGGGCTTGAGCCTTGCCAAACACCCTCATCCGGTAGAGCCCGGCCACACACCGGCGCTCAAAATCTGCCCTGTCGGCCACCCGGTCCCCGGGCGAGATCCCGAGCGCGGAGAGAATGACCGAATGGCTGGTCCGCCCGGCTCCGGTAACAGTGATCCCGACAATCTGCCCGTTTGCTGCTGCCCGGACAACGGTCGCCAGCGAAAAAACGACCAGAACACACACAAGGATATTTTTCATCGCAAAAAATATACGTCTCAAGCCCCCTCCCGGCACTTTGGGAAAATGAAATCAGCCCCAAGCGCGACAGTCGCCCGGCCCGGCCCGGGAGTGTTACATTTTACCCACTCGTGGAGGTCTGATGTATGATGCGAATCATGGTTGCCGCTCTTGCGCTCCTTGCCATATCGGGGAGCCTTGCCGCCCAAAAAAAGGTCGATGTTGTTTCGGTAAAAACCGTTGTCCAGCTGATGGAAAAGGGTCTGCAATCCCTCGACAACATGACCGCAGACTACGTGATCGACAATGACGGATACCGCAATGCGGGGACCTTCTTTTACAAGAAGCCGTTTTTCATCCGCCTCAACAGCTCCACGGATGCCAGCCAGATCGTTTCAAACGGCAAACTGCTCTGGGTCTTTCTCCCCTACTACGGGATCGTGGCCGAGCAGGACCTGGCCAAAAGCGAAAGCGAATACACATCCCTCCTCGGGCGGACAAAAAATCTCAACCAGCTCAAGCAGGAGTACAGTTTCCGCTTTGCAGAAGGCGGGCGGGCAGATGCGGCACACTACATTCTCGACCTCGAACCCCGCGTCAGCAAGATCGGATTCAAGTCCATCCGCCTCTGGGTACATAAAGACAGCGGCATCATCACCCGGGCCACAGCCTGGACCGTCAACAACAGGCCTCTCTCCCTCACCTTCAGCAATATCAAGACGGATGTCGAACTTCAGCCCACCATTTTCTGGTTTGGCATGCCCGACGCCAACGTCCAGGTGATTCGCAACACCATCCTTCCGGTGGATATCTTTGACAAGGCAAGGAGACAATGAGCAGTATGGAGACAGTCGGCCAGATTCTCAGGGCGGCCCGCGAAAAACGGGGCGACACGATCAGTGAAATCGCAATTCATACCAAAATCGGTTCACGCTATCTTTCGGCGCTGGAAGAGGATCGCTATGAAGTGTTCCCCAGCGAAACACACATCACCGGCTTTATCCGCAGTTATGCCAAATACCTTGAGATCGACCCGGATCACCTGATCGGGATCTACAAGCGCATTCTCCTCCAGGAAGCACCCACGCCGATTGAAGAGCTGACCGCTCCGCGCAAGCAGCATGTCAACCCGGCGTTTTTGATTGCGGTTTTTGTTGGCGTCCTTATCGTCGCCATCCCTGTGATTTTTATCGTGGGGCACAAAAAAAGCCCCTCACAGATCATTGAAGACGACAGCCAGAGCTCGCGCCAGAAGGATGCCGCCAGCCCCGAAAGATCGTTTGCCCAGGGCGACTTTATCCCGATCGTGATTGCAGGCGACGAAAAACGCATGGTCTTCGAATCCGTCACACCCGAGCGGGTCATCGTCAGCTACGGCGGAGGACGCCACACCCTGACCATCGGCGACACCCACACCCTCGACTTCAACAAGGACGGCAACTTTGACGTCAGGATTCACGTAAAGAACGTCAACGAGCAGCGCATGCTTGGTTCGGTCACCATCGGAAAGCAGCCCATCCCCGAAGATGCAGCGACAACCAACCAGACCGCCGAAAATGCGGGCGCTGGCAAGGCCATCCTCAAGTCGGACGAACAGGTCGAGATCCGCCTGACCATCAGCGCAAACGGAATAGCAACGGTCAACACCCTGCGTGACAACAACGAGCGAAGCGACTTTTTTCTCAAAAAGGGCGACAAGATCACCATTCTGGCCAAGGATACGGTTCAACTGACCGCAAGCAACCCCAACAACCTGCTCCTCAATCTCAACAATGTCAATCTGTCCGTTGACACCAGAAACCCGGCAGCCGGTTTCATCTTCAAATGGCGCCGCAATCCCGCTGATGGCCTGTACTACCTTGAGTACGAGCAACTCAGGTAATCCGCACCGTGCCGCTGTTGTATCTTGCCACCCTTGGCTGCGCCAAAAATGCTGTTGACTCGGCGGACGCACGGCGGGCCATGGCTGCCGCGGGCTGGGACGAAACAGGCACGCCCTCCGAAGCAGACCTGATCATTGTCAATACCTGCGGCTTCATCACGGCCGCAAAAGAAGAATCCATCGACACCGTCCTGCGCCTGGCCGAGCTGAAAAAATCGGGCGCCCGTCTGGTAATGGCGGGATGCTTTGTCCAGCGAAATGCCTCCGAACTGGCTGACGCCCTCCCCGAAGTGGACGCCTTTTTCGGAATCTCGTTTGCCGAACAACTGGCCCGGACCCCCGACTTTTCCGGGATCTTTCCCATTCGCACCCCGGTCTCCAGCGAACCATATGCACCCCGCCTTGGTTCGTCCTTTGACGCGGGCCCGGGAGCGGCCTGGCTCAAGATTTCCGACGGATGTGACAACTGCTGCAGCTACTGTGCAATCCCCCTGATCCGCGGCCCCTGGCGCCCCCGGGAGGCTGCCGACATACTGCGCGAGGCACGCGAGCTGGGCGCAGCCGGGATTCGTGAAATCAACATCATCTCCCAGGACACCTCCCGCTATGCCGATCCGGGCCCGTCCGGGATGGACCTGGTCCGTCTTCTTGATGCCCTCGAGGCAATCGACGGCCCGCGCTGGATCAGGGTCCTCTATCTGCACCCGGCCACCACACGCCCGGAGCTTGTCTCTCGAATACTGGCAGGAGGCAAGATCGTCCCCTACTTTGACCTGCCGGTGCAATCCCTGATCGACAGCACCCTGCAGCGCATGAAGCGGCGGACGACCTGGGACGATATCCGCCGCCTGACCGGTTTGATCCGGGAAAAAAATCCACTGGCCACCATCCGCACGACCCTGATCGCCGGCTATCCGGGTGAAACAGCCGCGGATCATGCCCTCACCCTCAGGCGAATGGAAGAAATCGGCTTTGACAAGCTGGGGGCCTTTGCCTGGTCCCCCGAAGAAGGCACTCCAGCCGCCCACGAACGCCCCCGGGTCAGACCGTCGACCGCCGAGCGTCGTGTACATGACATCATGCAGCTCCAGCAGACGCTTTCACCCCGCCGCCTGAGCCGCTTCAAGGGCCTGACCCTGCCAGTCCTGATCAGCGGCTCAACCCAGTCAGACACAACGCCGCCTCCGGGGCTGGCGATTCCGGCTGGCACACCAGCCTGCTGGGGCCGGTCTCCGGCTGATGCCCCCGATGTGGACGGACTGGTCTCTGCCGTCATCCCCGCAGGAAAAACAGTACCGGCACCCGGCAGTTTTGCCGACATTCGCATAGACTCGGTTTCTGAATACGATCTCCATGGAGAGCTGGCATGATCTGGAACATCCCCAACATCCTGACGATCATCCGCATCCTCCTTGTCCCTGTCTTTCTGGTCTTTATCCTCGGACCGGATTTCCCCTCACGCCTCGCCAGTTTTTTTGTCTTCCTCACGGCGGCGATTACGGATTTTCTTGACGGGAGGATCGCCCGCCTCTTCAATCAGCGCAGTGAGTTTGGGAAATTTGCCGACCCCCTGGCAGACAAACTGCTGGTCGCCGCCGCCCTGATCGCCTTTACGGGAATCCCCGAGACACGGATTCCCCTCTGGCTGGTACTGCTGATCCTGGGGCGCGAGATCGGAATCACGCTTCTGCGCGTCCTGGCCATTCACAAAAAGTCAGCCATGGAGACTTCCCGCTTTGGAAAATGCAAGACGGCCGCCCAGATGACGACCATCGTGGCAGTACTGCTGCTCCTGATCATTCGTGCCTGGCTGTCTGAAAACAGTGCAGTCACTGCTGCTCCTGATGCCTTCTGGGAGACTTTGTCCGAAGGAGCCTTCTGGGGCAGCCTGTTGGCCTGGCTTCCCCTGATCCTGGCTTCGATCACCACCGCATTGACGGTTTTCTCCGGTCTGGCCTACCTCTGGGTCAACCGGAAACTCTTTGCACGACGCTGTTCGCCATAGGGCCACCCCACCCCATACCGCTGCAGAAAACGGTAGCACCAGACAAAAGACATCCAAGCGGCATCCCCCTGGGGCTCACACAGGGGCGCCCATTCAGCGAGAAGAAAAGTCAGTAGCCAAGCCGGGATGCAACCTGATACTCCTGCAGGGCAAGATTGGGCAAATTCATCTCTTCATAAATCCGCCCCCGCAGGGTAAAGGGGAAGGGCGCAAGGTCGTTGACACTGATCGCCCGAGACACATAGTCAAGCGCTTCGTGATACAGACGCTCCTTCATCAGCAGGATGGTTCCAATCACCCAGGGCATGGCATCCTGGCGGTTTTTTCGCATTCCATCGAGTATGGTCAGCTTCCCCCGGATCCGGCGCGAAGTCTCCTGGTCAAGAAGCCTGAAATACACCTTTCCCGTCACCTGCCAGCCGGTGCCGTCCCAAGCCCGCACCCGCCACGAATAGGGCACTCCGGTCTCAAGCCCCAGGGCCTTGCGATCCAGGGTCACCCGCTTGCCACTCCCGGCCTGCACCTGTGCCACCTGTCTTGAAAGCGTGCTGACGGGATCTTCTTCGTTGAT
>JAKPMW010000277.1 GCA_029548715.1 Spirochaetota bacterium
TCTTCGGGTCTCCATCCAACGAGGGGACAAGGGAATCCCGGTCTACGCAGGCAGCAACACAAGTCTTAACAAACCCCGTTACTGGCAGATGCCCGAGTGGGACAAAGACAGCATCTCCATGATCGGGCGGACAGCCATCACGGATTCGATCCTGGTCAAAACGCGATTCTGGTACGACAGCTTTGACAACACGGTCAAGAGTTATGATAACAACGCATATCTCGCCATGACAAAGCCCTCATCATTTGCAAGCATCTATAACGACAAGAATTTTGGTGCTGCCTGTGAAATGGCACTTGATCTTGCCAGCAACTGGGTCCTGCAGCCCTTTCTTTTGTACCGGCATGACCAGCATCAGGGCCATAATGTTGGAGAACCTGAGGTCACTCAGGAGGACGACACCGTCTCAATCGGAGTGGAACAGTCGTACTCCATATCACGCAATCTCGTATTCCGGGCGGGCATAGCCTGGAGCCAGGCAGATCCGGGAACCGTGGAGGATCTTGTCAAATCCGGTACAAATTACTCAATTCTTCCTTTCGCTACCTCACCCCGGGTTGCATGGGACCTTCAGGCAGGCCTTTGGTGGAAAGCGGGAGAGACAGCAACACTGCATACCTCCGTCGCCAAACGGACACGCTTCCCCACACTCAAGGACCGCTATTCATACAAACTGGGAAAAGCCTGGGCCAATCCCGGTCTGATGCCTGAGGATTCTGTACAGGTTGAAGCAGGTGCATCCATGCAGATCGCTCCATGGCTCTCCTTTAACGGAACCATCTTCGTCAGTGAAACCGAAAAATACATTCAAGTTGTCCCGGTCACCATCGGCACGGAGACACGCCTTCAGTCATGCAACGTCGGTCGTGTGCGAATTCCGGGGCTGGAGCTTGCCATGGAGGGAAAAGTCTCCTCCGTCCTGAACTGGAATTTGACAGCGAGCTGGATCAATCCGGACAATCTTGATACGACTGCTGATATTCCGGATGTGCCCAGGGTGCAATGTGCTGCGGTTGTCGGTGTTCAAGCTTTGGAGAATCTTTCATTTGATCTCGAATGGCAGTATTCTGGCTCCCGGACCGATATGACCGACCAGAGCTTGACACTTGATGGATATCATCTTGCAGGCTTGGCAACCCATTGGACGATCAGCAAGCTGGCACGGCTTTCGTTGGGTGTAGCCAACATCTTTGACACCCTGGCTTACGCCGGTGAGGGATTCCCGCTCGCCGGACGTGAGATCTGGGTAAAAGCGGCCTTTACGTATTGATAACCCAAAACCTGGGGAAGCATTCGCTTCCCCAGGTTTTTTATGCTCTTCGTAAAAACGCAACTGGTTCGTCTGGCTATCTGGATTCAATCTGATTGGTAACCCAAACGGTAGTATCACAATGGAAGATCCAGCAAAAAGTCCCGGATGTTCTGGTGGAGTATCCCGTTTTGGCTGCGATTGATCTCGTCCAGCGAGACAACATACTTCGGATAATTATCGTCGATCGTTTCGAGTGCGCCGAACTCACGCTTCATCGTCTCGTCGCTGGCCAAAAGATAGCAGACCTGCACATACATGATCTCCGCGCCTCTGCTGGCACAAAAATCAACTTCGGCGTTTTTGACCTTGCCCACGGTTACAGTATAGCCACGGCGCAACAATTCAAGATAGACGATGTTCTCAAGAACCTGATTGATGTCCCGCTGGTTGTTCCCGTAAAGTGCCTCACGAAAGCCGTGGTCGGCCAGATAGATTTTTTCCTGTGTCGCCAGGAGAGCCTTTCCCGCAAGGTCCTGCCGCTGTACCAGATGCAGGAGACAGGCAAGGCGGCAGTATTCGATATAGTTGTAAATCGTCTCGGTAGAAACGCTTCGCCGCTGGTTTTTGAGATATCTGACCAGGGTTGACGCAGAAAACGTGTTGCCTGTATTCGCAATAAAATAGATCACAAGGTGCCGGAGAAGAGCAATATCACGAACACCGTTGCGCTGGGCTATGTCCTTGAGGATGGTGGAATCAAAGATATCGCTGATATACTGCTTTGCGTCCGCGTCCGATAATTCATAGTTGTATAAAAAAGGCAGACCACCCCGCGTCAGATAGAGCGTAAAGGCCTGCTCCGGACTGATTGGCACATTCCGCTCGGCAAGCAAGGCCATGACTTCGGCAAACGAGAATGGATACATCTTCACTTCAATGTAGCGACCCGCAAGATAGGTCGCCAGTTCGCCGGAAAGCATGTGGGCATTGGACCCCGTAAGATAGATATCCGCATCCATGTCCACGGCAAGCGAGTTGATCAGCGTCTCCCAACCGGCGAGCTCCTGGATCTCATCGAAAAACAGATAGATCCTCTGGTTTCCGGACTCTCTTGCCAGATCCTGAACCGCCCGACGGGCAGCGTCCAGTGTGCGGACCCGCTCATCCACACCGGACTCGAAATTCAGGGCCAGCATCCTTGCGTGATGGACTCCCTGCTGCTGCAGTTCGGCCTGAACGAGTTCGAGCATGACGGATTTTCCACAGCGCCTGATCCCGGTAAATACCTTGACCAGGGGTGTGTTCATAAAAGGCCGTACCTTTTTCATATAGAGTTCGCGGCTGATCATACCATCATCATACATCATTTATATCGAAAAAACAAGACAATGCAGGCCTTTCTTTTCGATATATCGAAATGAACGCCTTTTACGCCCGGTCAGAAGCGAACAACACCTCTTGCCTGCCAAAACACACAGAACAGACAGAGCGCATTGCATATATGCAACTCTTGCATTGCACTTCTGCAACCTATGCCTCTACACCACGGCAACAGACAGGATCATTTGATTTTTAACTCGCTTTATTATATATAGTTAGAAATTTCTGTGATATTGGCACACATCCTGCATTATACGATGGCAGGAGTAAACATGGAAAACCGTATCGCCATCACCATCTCGTCAGGCCGGATCTCACCGGTATTTGACGTAGCCCGTACGGCTTGCGTCTTCGTCGGGAAAGATGACAACCCGGTTGCTACCATCGAGCTGCCTCCGACTCTGGCACAAAGAGCCGATGTTCTTGCCGAATACGGGATAACCAGGCTTGTCTGTGGTGCCATCTCCCGTCAGGCAAACATCCTCGTTGAGAATGCCGGGATCAGGGTGATTGGTTTTATGGCAGGAGAGGCCAGGGAGATCCTTGAAGCGGCCCACAACAACCGGCTCCCTGACGTGCGCTTTGCCATGCCGGGATGCAGAAATTGTTGCAGGCAGGGTCGGAGAAGACGACATGGATGGCATGGCGGTGCTCAACCATAATGCTCCCATCTCAACAGCCATCCGGGTATCCGGATGAGGCAAGGAGGAAAGTATGCCACGAGGTGACAGAACAGGTCCACAGGGGTTTGGCTCCAGGACAGGACGCGGGCTGGGATATTGCTCAGGCTATAACCAGCCAGGATACGTAACAGGTGGAGGTGTCGGTTTCGGCGGTGGTTACAGATTTGGAGGAGGCGCCGGCTTTGGAGGTGGACGCCGTGGCGGACGTGGCCCTGGTCGCGGTTGGGGCGCATATTATGGAGCGCCTGCCGCACCGGTGTATCAGCCCGCTGCTGAACGCGATGTCCTCGAGTCCAGACTCGACACACTCCAAAGAGAAACCGCCTGGATCAAATCCCGGCTCGAATCGATGCAAAACAATGAAGGAACCAGCGGAGACCAACAATGAAGATTGCCATCAGTGCCCGGAGCGCATCACTTGAGAGTGAATTTGATTCCCGTTTTGGAAGAGCCCCGCTTTTTGTGATCTACGATACGGATTCCAGGGAATTCACATCATGCAGTAACACACAAAATCTTCAAGCCGCACAAGGAGCCGGTATTCAGACAGCACAGAACGTTGCCAATGCCGGCGCCAAAGCGGTTGTGAGCGGACATTGTGGCCCAAAAGCCTATAATGTTCTCAACGCAGCCGGCATCACAGTGTATCAAGCCAAAGCGGCAACAGTACAGGATGTGATTCGTCAGTTTGAGAACGGGGAACTTGTCGCCATGAATTATGCCGACGTCGAAGGGCACTGGGTATGAAGCTGGCAATTGCTTCCGGCAAGGGCGGCACGGGCAAAAC
>JAKPMW010000278.1 GCA_029548715.1 Spirochaetota bacterium
CGGCTGCAGGATCGGGATCTGCAAACAGCCCGGCGGCGGTTCCACGCTCGTGCTGCAACTGGTGCACAAGACGGACCCAGGCGGCAAAGGATTCAAGTGCCGCATGCTTTGCACGTCTGTTGTTCCAGTCCGAAAGCTGCCCGAGGAGAATCCAGACAAGCATCAGCAGGATGGTACCGGCAGACAGTAGTCCGGTCAGCCGGATCCGTTTTCGTATGGTCATCTGGTTGCTCCAGCTACGCTCATTACAATAAAGATAGCATGTTGTATGACACAAATCACCGGGGAACCGGTACCGTCATCTCTCCCGGTAACCGTGCCTCCCGGCACGAAGACCACTCCAATTACGTGCTCGCTGTCCGGGATTGAGATTACCGGAATCATCACCCGGTAGGACCGAGCGCATGCGTACTCACTCCTGCGGCCTGTTCTCCTTGTCTCGTGTGAGGTTTTACGCTACCATTGGCACAGAACCCAAAAAGAGGCGGGACCAGACTCCAATGCCCATCTTGCCCACATCAGACGAAATGCGTTGTATTGATACGCTGGCCAGCGAAGAGTACGGCATCCCTGCTGCGGTCCTGATGGAAAATGCCGGGCAGACGGCCGCTGAAATCATCGCCCGCCAGACCGCCCCCGGACGGGTTGTCTGCCTCTGTGGCACAGGAAATAACGGGGCTGACGGCTATGTCGTGGCCCGTCATCTGGTCCGTCTCGGATTCAGGGTTTCCGTGTTTTCCGTGGGAGACCGTGTGCGCGAGACGGCTCTGGCCCGGCTTCAGCGCGAGTACTATTCGCTCTATGCGGGGCAGACGGTTTGTGAGTGGGACCCTGAAATATCCCTTGAGGGCGCTTGCATTGTGGATGCCGTCCTTGGAGCAGGGCTGCATGGTGAACCGCGCTCGCCCGCCAGGGAGTGCATCGAATCCATCAACAGGGCCCAGGCCAGCGGCAGCACAGTCTGTGCGATTGATGTGCCCTCGGGATTGGTCACATCCGGAGCTGGTCAGACCGGGCAGCCGGTTCATGCCACATATACCATAACATTCGGATATCCCAAATATGGAATGCATACTCCTGCGGGACGCACGCTCTGCGGCAGGATACTCTGTGCTGATATCTTTTTTCCACCCCGACCCGCTGCCGAATCCTGCCGGCGATACTGGTATACCTGGGACGACGCTGAGAGGATAATGCCCGGGCGCCCGCTGGATGCACACAAGGGCCGGATGGGACGTGTTCTTGTGCTGGCCGGATCGCATGACTATCCGGGTGCCGCGATCATGGCGGCCCGGGGTGCGCTGGCCAGCGGCTGCGGACTGGTTCACCTCGCGGTTCCCGCAGGCATTGTTCACCGTCTGCATGGTCTGCCGCCCGATGTGATCCTCCACGGGCTTGAGGATCAGGGGCTGGGCATCCTCCTCCCCGAGACCAGTGCAGCACTGGCCCGCATCCGTTCATCCGTTGACAGCATGGTCATTGGCCCCGGACTCGGGCGTGACCCACGCACCATCCAGGCTCTCGGCAGACTGATACCCCAGGCTGGACCGGGGTGCATTGTGGATGCTGATGCCCTGCATGCGACCCTTGCAGGAGAGTACCCGCCCAATTCCATCCTCACCCCGCACGTCGGTGAATTCAGCGCCCTCAGCGGCAGCCAGACCGTCCCGTCCGGGATGCGCGAGACGGCTGCCACTGAATGGGCGGCCGCACACAGGGTCAGCCTTGTTGTCAAGGATGCTTCCACGCTTGTTGTCACCCCCGGCGGCCGGATGGACTGGATTACCAGTGGACACCCGGCTCTTGCACGGGGTGGCTCGGGGGACGTCCTGGCCGGACTCATCGGAGGGTTTGTGGCCCGGGGCCTTTCCCCGGACGACGCGGCCCGGCTGGGGGTCTGGTCACATGGTGCGGCTTCCTGGCTGGCAGTGGAGTCTGGTGCCGAAAATCTGCTCGCCGGGGACCTCTGCGCGGCAATCCCGCGTATCCTGGGGAAACTCGCAGCACGCAGCCGGGTCCGGATTGCCTCCGAGCCGGCATGCATTCACAGGGAGGGAATGTAATCCATGGGGCAGAAACCTGATCCGGCATACAATCCGGAGTCTCGCGACCAGCGCTGCTATTACAGCCGGGAAGAACGGCTGGCGCTTCCGAATGCACCCAAGCCCGTCAAAAGAAACCGGACACGTATTTTTATAATCATCATTCTTGATGTCCTGCTGCTGTTTTTTGCCTGGCAGTGCATTCTCGATCTGCGGAGGGATGCCGGCCGACAGCGGGCCGAATCCGAGGTCGTCCTGGACAGGTATCACTACAAGGCGGTCTTCGAAAAGGCCTCACGCGGGTTTGAGATCAAGTTTCTGGTCCGGCAAACCAATGACGCTGCCTTTGTGATGCCCACCAATGCTCTGGCCCGCTTTGCGCTCGACGAAGCATCCGGCACCAATGCCGTCACCATTCCGGCTGACGGGGTCGAACTTCCTCGACCGCTTCACATCTTCCGGGCCGGGTTTCCGGCTGCAGGCGGAAGCGGCCGGGTAGTTGTCAGGTTTTCCGCTGGCGGCAACCCGCCTGATGTGGTGCTGGAATTCAGGAGGTAGTGCTGCCCCTTCAGAGAGCCAACGCCAGGGAAAAGGCATGCACTGGCTCGATCTCGTCCGCCAGGGGGATGAAGGCATAGTCAATCCGGACCATCCCGATGAGAGTTGGAAAGGAGAGAGACGTTCCAACGGATACCCCGCTTACGTCCGAGCCATAGCGGTATCCGAAAACGACTTCAAGCGTCTCCAACAGGATCAGCCCGAAGCCTGAACGCCAGTGTTTTTCGCCTTCATTGGCATAACTTGTCATTTCGAGACTGAACCAGGGAATGGCGATTCCGGTGTGCATGGACTGCCAGCGCAGGCCAAGCGAAAGTGTTGTGGGCAGACGGTTGTCAAACGTGTCACTCCCCGAAAACGCAAGATTGGGTCCGAGATTGCGGATGGCAAGACCAAGGGAAAAGTTCCGGTATGCCGGGTCATCAAATCCAAAGAGCTGAAACCGCCAGAGAAGCGACAGATCAAGCGCAAATCCGTATATCAGCGACTGATCAACGTCACGAATGATAAACCGCAGGGCGCCCCCGGCAGCAAGCCCGTCAACAGGAAGAGGCAGGGCAGCAAAAAATCCGGCCGCACAGTCGAACAGGGATGTGCTGCCCTGATACTGGCCATTGATATCGTACTGTTCGACCGAAAGGGACGAAAACCCCGTTATGGCCAGGCCGATTGTCAGTGGCAGATCCGGGCCTGGGGCTTCGATCCAGGTACAGTCAAAAAGCAGTGTTCCGCCCAACCAGGGCATGGTGGAGAGGGCCAGCATGCTGTTGGTAGTTCCAGCCAGCCCGGCCTGATTGGCAACGGCCAGGGCCTGATGGGGGTGCGCTGTCCCTGCCACAAGGGCCCCGCCAGCGGCTGCGGCATAGGGGTGGACATCGATCTTGAGAAAATCTGCGCCGCTTGTGTCTGCGGCCAGTGTTCCCCATGAAAAAAACAGCAGGAATGGCAGTATCAAAAAACGGTATCCAGTCATGCGCTTCGGTTCCCGGGCAGTGTTGTCCTGTAGTGTATCACCAAAAACAGCCTTTTGCAGTCTTGTTGACAAAATGTAGATAACTTGTAGGGCGGCAACAAGCATGCCAGAGCGGAGAAAAAGAGAGAGAATTCATGCTATTGGCGATATGACAAAAAAACTATGAAAAAAGCAAAAAAGCAGGCATTAGATCCGAAATTATGGGCTATTTGGTACAAAATATGCTTGGTTTAAGCAGCAGTTTTTTCCCTGTTTTTTCTGAAGAAATTCCTTGACCCTGAAGTAAATTTGAAAAAATTTCTGTAGATATCCTGTATATAACTCACTCTGAACATCAGTTCTTCCATAAAATTCAAGCGAACTTCCAGTGCGTGGCTGTTTCCCGGGGCGGTTCGACTTGACATCTTGTCATGTGTTACGTAATTTATGACTACATTGTCAGAGGAGAGGATCATGGCTCACAAGCGTAACATGCAATTCCGCACCGAAACCCAAAAACTTCTGCATCTGGTCATTCATTCCCTGTATTCAAACGCCGAAATTTTCATGCGCGAGCTCTTGTCCAATGCCTCGGATGCTCTTGACAAGCTGCGCTTTCTCATGCTCTCGGACAAGGGCCTGGCATCCGAAAACAATGACTTTCGCATCAAGATCAGCGTTGACAAATCCGGCAAGACTCTGACCATCTCGGATAACGGGATCGGGATGACTGAGGACGAACTTGTTGAAAACCTGGGGACAATTGCCCGTTCGGGAACCGGCAATTTTATCGAATCCCTCAAGGATGCCAAGGACGCACCAAGCCTGATCGGGCAGTTTGGGGTCGGGTTTTATTCGGCCTTTATGGTGGCCAGCAATGTTGCGGTCATTACCCGCAAGGCGGGGACGGAGCAGGCGTTCCGCTGGGAGTCAGCAGGCGAGGGGACGTTTACCATTGATCCGGCCGAACGTGCCGAACGTGGGACAGACATTATCCTGACTCTCAAGGACGATTGCCAGGAGTATCTCGAAGAGTACCGCATCCGCTCCATCGTAAAAAAGTATTCCGACTTCATCGAGTATCCGGTACAGATGGATGTCGAAAAGAGTGTTCCCGTCGAAGGCAAGGACGACAAGTACGAAAAACAGATCGTCAACGAAACCCTCAATTCGCAAAAAGCCATCTGGATGAAGAGACCGGCCGAAATCACGGATGAGGAGTATGGCGAGTTTTACAAGCATATCTCCCATGATTACGAAAAACCGTTTGAACGGATTCACTATTCCGCCGAAGGCGCCACCGAGTTCAACGCCCTGCTGTATCTGCCCTCGCGCATGCCCTTTGACCTTCTCATGCAGGGCGACCGGATGCGTGGTGTCCAGTTGTATGTCAAGCGGGTCTTTATCATGGACGATGCCGAGGCCCTGATGCCGCGCTGGCTGCGCTTTGTCAAGGGTGTGGTTGACTCGTCCGACCTGCCCCTCAATGTCTCCCGCGAGATCCTTCAGCAGGACCGGATCCTGGCCAAGATCAAGTCCAATCTTGTCAAAAAGATCATTGACAGCATGAAGTCCCGCCTCGAGTCTGACAGGGCAGGCTACACCGAGTTTTTCAGGAGCCTTGGGTCAATCATCAAGGAAGGCGTGGCCATCGATTACGAAAACCGCGACAAGATCCTTGATCTCCTGCTTTTCGAGAGCACGGCGACAAAGCCGGGCGAATATACCACGCTTGAGGCCTATGTTTCGGCCATGCCCGCTGACCAGAAGGAAATCTTCGTCCTGACGGGCGACAGCCGGGCCGAACTTGAAAAATCCCCCTATCTTGAGGCAGTCCGCAAGAAAAATTTCGAGGTCCTGTTTTTGACAGATCCGGTGGACGAGTGGATCTTGCCCAACATGCCGCAGTACAAGGACAAGAAATTCCGCTCGCTTTCCAAGGGTGAACTTCCCGAAGGCAGCGATGACGAAAAAAAAGAGCAGGAAAAACAGAAGGAAGACTTCAAGGCCCTTGTCGAATGGCTTGGAAAGCGCTTTGAGGACAGGATCAAGGAGGTCAGGGTTTCATCCCGGCTGGTAACAAGCCCATCCTGCCTCGTTGCGGACGAATATGACATGGGCGCCCACATGGAGCAGTTGATGAAGGCCATGCGACAGGAGGTTCCCAAGAGCAAGCGGATTCTCGAAGTCAACCCGGCGCATGCACTGGTTGCCAGGCTCAATGGGATTCATGGGGATCAGGCAAAGGCCGGTCTTGCAGGTGAACTGGCGGATGCCCTGTACGCCAACGCTGTTATTGCCGAGGGCGGCAAACTGGAGGACCCGGTGGGATTTGCGGAGTTTTTCAGCAGGCTTCTTCTCGAACACGCCGATAAGGGCTGAACTCTCCGTGCGAGCCATTGTTCCGGCTTCAACAGGAGAAAAGAGGGGTACGGCATGCAGCCCGAGGGGCTGGTGCCGTGCCTTATTTTTTTCCTGAATACAGGCTGAAGTCCAGTTCGGCCTTCTTTTTTTCGATCATCGAATTCCAGAGGATCTTGCGCTGCGAAAGCTGCGGACTCTTGCGCGCCTTTTCGGCCAAAAGCTCAAGCGAATTGGCGTTGCCCCTGAAGTAATCGTATACCCGTAATTCCTGCGGGGTAAAAATCATGGCCTTTTTTTGTTCGATCTCACGCTCAAGCTCGGGCTCGTAATGGGTCAAGACCATCTTGTAGCGCTCGTTGATTTCCTGACCGTATTCGAGCACAATCGGCTCAAACTCGGGGACCTGCTGAAGAATCCCGATCAACTCGTCAAACTTGATTATGCCGGTAATGTAGTCATCCTGGATACTGAAGCTGTTTTGAATGATGGTGATCTTGCGATGCAAAAGATCATTGGAAATAGCCAGGGTTGTATAGCCGGGCATCGCCACTTCCATGCGCAGCGGGGGCATGGTATTGATCACTGCATCCATTGTCGAAAGACAGTCAAGCATCACACGGTCTTTCCAGAGGTTTTGCCGCAGGGATGAGAGCATGTCAAGAAACACCTTCTGGTACTTGAGCTTTTTTTTGTCATCGGCCCTGAAGAGGACTTCCATATTGGCAATGCTCATCCCCTTGAACTCGATGCTCCCACAATCAAAAAACTCAATGTACTTCATGAAGTCCTGCAGCCTGTTTTCCTTTTCCAGATAGGTGTGGACCGTTTTGGCGATGATGATCTTGGTGTGTTTTGGGGCAAGCTTGTTTGCCCGCGTTTGCAGCCGGGCTGCCGTGTTGAGCAGAAAGCCCGAGATCTCGCCCTTGCGGGTAATGATCATCGGTGAATTGGTATTGCCACCGGAGATACCTGCAGAAATGTTAAACGCGGGCAGGATCCTGTTGAACTTGTCAGAAGGGTCAGCGTTAACGCTTTCCTTGAAAAAATTTTCCCTGGCAAAGATCTGGATGATCTCAAAGGTGGCCTTGAGAATATCGCTGGCCCGTCCCCCGACGAGGACGATCTCGTCACCGCGTTCGCGGTTTCCGATGCATCCGTTGTTTTTGGCAACATCCCTGATGGTCGTGTTGAGAAAATTGTCCAGTTCGTGAAGCTGCGAAAGATTGTTTTTGGACTGGCGGCAGAATGCCGTATACCCGTGGATGTCAAGCATCGAGATAAAGACGTTGGAAATGGTCATGCTGCGCTTGAGATCACCCGCAAATTTGTACGAAGGGTGGGGCAGGACCAGTTCGTGCCAGAGGACGGTGTACTCACGGACATTTAGGTCCGAAAACACCCCCCAATTGAGGGTCTTGATCAGAAAAAACGCCTTTTGCATCATGGTTTCGCGCTGCTGGGGATCAAGCGGGATCCCCTTGGTCTGATCGACAACCTGGGATATCTGGGTGATTTCGCGGGCGATGATCCGGTCATAGAGGGCAACAAGGACCTTCTCCAGTGAAATTCTGCTCTGGGGAACCGCCATTTCAGCCTCTCTGACAGGTATTCAATCCGTCTGGAGAGTATAGGGCAGGCGAGCGAGTTTGTCGAATGAAAAAAATCCCGGAGAGTGCCCTTCTGTGGTACTATAGTTAATGGATACAGGAAGACGCGGAGCGTACACGACAGCATGCGTGAGATAGCACAGATTCTGGCGGCACTTGATGCCGGGGAGATCGAGTCCTTTCTTGGTCAGCTCCTGACTGATACCGAGCAGGAGATGATCCGGCGGCGCTGGGAACTGGTGCGCCTTCTCCATGCCGGGGTTCCCCAGCGGGATATTGCAGCAAAGCTCTCGATGAGTCTCTGCAAGGTCACCCGGGGAGCCAGGGAACTCAAGCGGCCGGACTCGCTTTTTCGCAAGATTCTCGAACAGGACTGCAGGGCAGAGGCAGAAAACACACGATCCGAAGATGGAGTGCAAGCGTGAAGGCAGCCATCATCAACGATGAAGACCGAATTGACAAAATCCTGCACAGGGTCAAATCCGAG
>JAKPMW010000285.1 GCA_029548715.1 Spirochaetota bacterium
CATACAGTCCGCCAAACAGGTAGGAGTGTATTTGCTGCAAGCCCTTTATTGTGCCAACCTCAATACTGTTGATAAAGGTGCTTTCAAATAATGCGTAGGCTTTGGATTTGCTTTTGCCATCAATCGTCTGTTCGCTGTAGATAAACCATTCTATAAACCGGTTGGCGTTTGTGTTGGGAAGGTTTTTAGCCAGGGTGATGACGCCGTCTGAGTCGATGACGTCCGTACGATACTTCTTTCCGTCTGATGCTGTCAGTTTCAGTTGGTTAGTGCCACTACCCAACTGAATGCCATCCTTTTTCAGTTTGGCTTTGAGGTATTTCCAGTAGTTACGGTTTTTGGTGTACTCGTCCTGATTGTTCAATACCCCGACGATGTCCAGCACCGAGAACCACCACCGCGAGTCGGTATCGTTCCATACTGCGCGGACTTGACGGTCATCAAAAAAACGGATAGAGATTTTCTCTGTCATGTGACAACCTCGATTGATTGAACCACGGAATGCACGGAAGGAGAAATCATTGTCCTATCCTCTCAATGGTTGCCTTGGGGTGATGGCCAAAGGTAATGAAAACCCAGGATTCAACCCAACCGGGTCGAGAATTGAAGCATGGCTGGATGCTGAAAAACTGCTTCACTGCTCTGGTATTTTATCATAAAATCAGTACTGTTTGTCAAGGAACGCGGGCTATCGGTCAGTGTCTGGCGGATGTGTCAACAGTCCACTATACCGGATTGTTGCGGATATACGAGGAGGGCGGGTTACCCCATCCCCCTGCGTGTTCGACCTCATCCCCCCGGGCCTGAGGCTGTTCCCCATAAAGCACCAGAGCGCAGCAAAAAAATCAGAAAAAGACTTGCACATCCTCGCATAAAAAGGTATAATAGTACCGAAATACAAGAATACGGAGGCGGCGATGAAGAGCCTGCTGAGTCTGTCCGAGGGTGCCTCGCTTGCCCTGCATGGGCTGGTCCTCTTGGCCAAGAGACACCCTGAGCGGGTCAGTGCCAGGGAGCTTGCGCTGGCCCTGGATGCCTCCGAGGCCCATCTGGCCAAGGTCTTTCAAAAACTCCACCGGGCGGGGATTGTGGATTCGCTGCGTGGCCCGGCTGGCGGGTTTTCGCTGGCCAGGCCTGCCGGGGGGGTCTCGCTGATCGAGATCTACCAGATCATTGACGGGGATGTCCATCCCGGGGCCTGTCCGCTGGGCAAGACGAAATGCCTCTTTCGCGAGTGCATCTTTACAGGCGGGATCAACGGGATCCTGGCCGAGCTGCACGACAAGCTGGCCAGCATCACCCTTGCGGATGTCATCGGCCATGACGGGCCTGAGGCTGTTCAACAAAAAAAACGAAAAGCGGTCAGAAGCTGATCGCGGAAAGGACATACGATGGCACGATTTGAATCATCCCGGACCCTGTTTGATATCTGTGAAACGCATCCCGAGGTGGTCAGTGTCTTTGTCTCCAACGGGTTTCCGCAGATGAGTGATCCCGAAAAGCGGCAGGCATTCGGCAAGCAGATTACCCTTGGGCAGGCCCTGGCCCTGAAGGGGCTGGACCCGGCCGTGTTTGCGGGACTGTTGGAAGCGGCCCTGGCCCGGGCAGCCGGTCTCTGCGAGTCCGGCCTCAAGCACGAGGCGGCCGCCGAAATCGAAGTCACAGGGCTCTTGCCCTGTCCCGTGCGGGTGCCTTTGTTGGAGGAGTTTGAGGGCTTTGTGGCGACCCTGGCCAGCGAGCAGGGGACACGCGTCAACTACGAGCTCAAGGCGGCTTCGCAGGGGCTGGACTGGATGGGCCATCGTCTCGAGGGCCCGGCGGACGATCTGCCGGATGTATTTTTGTCGGCCGGGTTTGACATGTTTTTTGACCGCCAGCGCTTTGGCCGTTTTCGGGATGCAGGTGTTTTTGAGGATCTTGTTTCGTACCAGGGTGTCAATCCCCTGTTTGCGGATGTCGGCCTGCGTGATCCGCGCAAGACCTACTCGGTCATTGCCGCTGTCCCGGCCGTCTTTCTGGTCAATCTGGACGAACTCGGCGAGCGTCCCCTGCCACGCCGCTGGTCAGATGTTTTGTCACCAGAATTTGAACAGCGGGTATCATTGCCGGTCGGTGACTTTGACCTCTTTAACGCCATCCTTGTCAACATTTTCAAGGCCTACGGGGATGAGGGTGTGCGCCGGCTCGGTCGCAGCCTGCTTGAGTCCATGCATCCCTCCCAGATGGTCAGGAGCGGCAAGAAGGAGGGGGCACGACCGATCGTCACCATCATGCCGAACTTCTTTACAAAAATGGTGCGCGAGGGGAGTGGCATGCAGGCCGTCTGGCCCGAGGACGGGGCGATCACCAGCCCGGTCTTTATGCTCACCAAAAAAAGCAAGGCGGGGGAGTTGCAGCCCCTGGTGGACTTTTTTGCCGGCAAGGCTGCCGGGGAAATCATGGCCCACAAGGGACTCTTCCCCAGCCTGCACCCCGAGGTTGACAACCGGATGGGTTCAGGCTTGCCCTTCCTCTGGCCCGGCTGGGACTGGCTGGACAGCCAGGATATCGGCGGCCTGATTCGTCACGGGATGCAGGTGTTTGAACAGGCGCTCCTGGAGGTGTCGGCATGAATCTCGTGACCATCTCCGGGCCTCCTTCGTCGGGCAAGACCTCCGTCATCCTCAAGACCGCCGCCGCCCTGATGTCCCGCGGCCTGGCCGTGGGCGTTGTCAAATTCGACTGCCTGTATACCGATGATGACGAGCTCTACCGCAAGGCGGGGATCCCGGTCAAAAAGGGTCTCTCCGGCCAGCTCTGTCCGGATCACTACTTTGTCAGTAATATCGAGGCGGTGGCCGACTGGGGGAAAAAGAGCGGACTGGATCTGTTGATCAGCGAATCTGCCGGTCTCTGCAACCGCTGCTCGCCCTATATCAGCGGGATCAAGGCGGTCTGCGTGATCGACAATCTTTCCGGGATCAACACACCCAAAAAGATCGGGCCGATGCTCAAGATGGCGGACATCGTGGTGATCACCAAGGGTGATATCGTCAGCCA
>JAKPMW010000307.1 GCA_029548715.1 Spirochaetota bacterium
CCGATCAGCATCATGGGGATCGGGCCTCACGAACTGGCGGGACGAAACCTCTTCGGGGCGGTCGGAGTTGCGGCCAGCCTGACCATGTCCTTCCTGTTTCTCTACCAGATCGTTGCCATCCTTTCCAATCTTGTCTGCGGGGTCTTCCTTCCCGGAAGACGCTTTGGCGAAAGACATTGACAGAAACGGGCAAAACAGGGTAATTTTTTCTCTCACCTTGGCCGCGTACTGTTGTGCACGCCGCTGTTGCCGGATTCGACACGCGGGCAGGGTGTGCTGTACGTAGCTGGCTGCACGCCCCGGGCGATACCCAAAGGAGTTCTCATGGCTGACACGATCATCATACCTGGAGAGTACCGCAATCTCAAGCAGCTCGAGCCGGCCCGCCTGCACGTAGACGGGAAGGAATACGAGCTGCCCGTGGTCGAGGGTACGGAGGGTGAGCGGGCCATTGACATTACCAATCTTCGCAAGGCAAGCGGGCATGTCACGCTGGATGCAGGCTACCAGAATACCGGTTCCTGCACTTCAAATATCACCTATATTGACGGTGAAAAGGGTATTCTCCGCTATCGCGGGATTCCCATCGAGCAGCTGGCCGAACGGGCATCGTTTGTCGAGACAGCCTATCTGCTTGTCCACGGCAAGCTTCCCAACCGTGCCGAGATGCGCAAGTTCAGAAACCTTCTGACACAGCACTCGATGATCCACGAGGACATGCTGACCTTTTTTCACGGACTCCCGCGTGAGGCCCATCCGATGGCGATTCTCTCATCGATGGTCAACTCGCTTTCGATTTATTATCCCGAGGTGGCCAGTACGGGCGGCGAGGGCAATGGAGAGGAACTGGATATCGCGGTTGCCCGCCTGATCTCGAAGGTGCGCACGATTGCCGCGTTTTCGTACAAAAAGTCCATTGGTGAGCCGTTCGTCTATCCCACCAACTACACCTATTGCGCGAATTTCCTGCACATGATGTTTTCGAGTCCGATCCAGAAGTACAAGCTCAACCATGTGGTGATCAGGGCCCTGAATCTTCTCCTGATCCTCCATGCGGATCACGAGCAAAACTGTTCGACCTCGACGGTCAGGCTTGTCGGGTCAAGCAAGGTCAACCTCTACGCCTCGATCTGTGCCGGGATCTGCGCTCTCTGGGGACCATTGCATGGCGGGGCCAACCAGAAGGTCATCGAGACGCTTGAGTATATTCGCGACAACAATATCCCGGTCAAAAAGTACATTGAGATGGTCAAGGACAAGGACAAGCCGCAGCGTTTGATGGGCTTTGGCCATCGTGTCTACCGCAACTACGATCCACGGGCCAAAATCATCAAGAAGACCTGCACTGAGGTCCTCGAGCACATGAAGTCGGATGATCCCCTGCTTGACATCGCTCTCGAGCTCGAGGAGATCGCCCTGCATGACCAGTATTTCATCGATCGCAAGCTCTACCCCAACGTGGATTTTTATTCAGGCATCATCTACAAGGCGATCGGGATTCCGACCAACATGTTTACCGTGATGTTTGCCATCGGACGCCTGCCAGGCTGGATTGCCCAATGGAAGGAGATGCATGATTCGGCACCCTTCAAGATTGGACGGCCACGCCAGATCTATAACGGGCCCCTGATCCGGGACTACGTGCCCATTGACGAGAGGGAGTAGGTTCCGCAAGCAGGGACGGATGCTGAGCCGGTTTTTCAGGGGGAACAGCGGCCGACCAACAAGGGCCTTGATTCCCGGCAGGTGTTGGTGCTATACATAGTACAGGCCGTGTACCGGCCGGCATTTGAATGAAACGGGGGCACACCCATCATGAAGACAGGTCTTGGCATCATTCTGGTTCTGCTGCTGGCTGTTGCCGGTGTGGCGCAGTCCGAAACAGGCGTCGCGCCGCTGCACGCCATTCAGGGTACCTGGAAAAAGTCCCAGCCTGCGGCAGAGCTGCTCGGGGGGACTGTATCCATAGACATGGCGGCCAAAACGTTTTCGTTTTCCTGGAAAAATCGCGGTCAGCTCAGCTACGCCATCAGCGATGTCAAGGAAGACAATGAGACGGGCATGCCCAGGTATACCCTGACGCTTCGCGGGGCGGCCGGAACAATGACCCTGACGGTGCTTGCGTTTAGCGAGTCCACGGTCTACATCGGGCAGACGCCCCATGCCGGCATTGCCATCTGGGGCGCCTACTCCCGGGTCAATCCATAAATCCCGGTTGTACCAAGTGACGGCGGGCCGGTATAGCGAGACTGTGGAAGTTCCGGTGCCCATGCCCGGGGTGGTCCGGATTGACCCCTGGCTGGCCCGCCTTGTCAGCAAAAACGGGTTTACCAGGGGAGCCCTCTCAATCCAGGCTCCGCATGCCGTCTTGACCGCTGTCGACTTTCAGAATACCGATCTGGATGCCCTCCCATACTGGTTTGCCCGGCGGCGTTCGGTCCTGATGAAGGCCGGTGTGCGGACAGCCGGCGCTTCGATGTCCATTCCGGTCAATCATGGGCGCCTCGTCGTGGGAGACCGGCAGCACCTTGTGCTCTTTGCCGGGGCTGCTGATTCACCGGACATGCTGACCCTGCACGTGACCTTTATTCCCTCCGATGTGATTCTCAAGCTGGCTTCGCGTACCATGCGCCATCCGCTTGAGGCCGAACCCGTTCTGGATCTGATCGAGAAGGAAATCAACGATCCCGGCTACCGTGGGCGGATTTGTGTGATCACTCCTGATACGCATACGGCGCTTACGCTGGCACGCGAGCCCGATGTCTGGACCGCCTCGTTTTCGTCAGCCATCGCCGAAGATATCGGTGACGGCTCGGCCAAACCGTCGGCCCTGGCGGCCCTGGCCGGGCAGTGGATCGATCTGGCGTATCAGGATAATCAGCTCTGCACATCCGAGATCCCCTTTCTCTGCTGCATGGCCGACGGGGTTGCGCGGCACGATCTGTATATCCTGCTCTATGGGCGTGAGGCCGTCTGAGACCGGGGGATTGCTGCCCGCCGCGTTGCGTCCCGTGCCTCCTTCACTGTTTGAAATGAAGATGCAAGGTGCTATACTCAGGGGTGTACAGTAGCAGCAGGCAACTGCTGCCAACCAACCGTTATGGGGGAATCAGTATGATGCGCAGGACATTGGCGCTGTGCGCCATGATATGTATCATCTTTGCCGGTTTTGCCTCTGCCGATGAACTGCCGGCTGCGACCGACGGGAAGGCGGCGGATACCGGCGAAAAGCCCGGTGTCGAGTCGGCTATTCCGGGGGCGGCAGCCGGGCTGCTTTTTGGGGCATTTATCGGTGCTGCAACTATCGATGGTGTCACCTACACCCAGGTTACACTCAATCCCGACCTTGATCTTGGTGGATGGGGTATCGGACTCGACATCAACCTCGAATTCGACAAGGATGGCAAGCTCCGGCCCGGTGAATGGGACAGCTGGCAGGCCATCCTCAACAAGATCCGCTACATCCGTGTCGGGCAGAAGGGCGAGACATTTTTCTTCCGCCTTGGGGCTCTCAAGGACGTGACCATCGGGCATGGAACCATCATGGAAGGTTTTGCAAATACCCTGTATTATCCGGATGTGCGCATGCCGGGTCTCCAGCTTGACATCGATTTCGGCGAATTTGGTTTTGAAACCTTTACCGAAAACGCCCTTGATGTCGACATTGTCGCGACCCGCTTCTTTGTTCGTCCGTTGGGAGGGCTTTTCAAGAAGCTGCATATCGGAGTTACGTTTGCCGCAGATTTCGACACACTCAACCCGGTCAAAACCGGCAAGGACAAGTACGAGTTTGAAGACAATCCTGCCAGCCGTGTGGTGCGCGTGTACGGAATTGACGCCGGACTTCCGCTGCCCTCACTGGGCGTTCTCGAATGGATGTGGTTTGCCGATTACGTCCAGATCGTGGACAAGGGGAACGGCTTTTCGACCGGTCTGATTGGTGAGATGGCCTTTATCTTCAACTGGAAACTCGAGTTCAACCGCTTTGCACCCGGATTTGCCGGACCCTTTTTCGATTACTTCTACATGGCAGATCGCGGAACCAAGTATGCGGCTCTCGACCAGATCACCGACCCCTATAATGGCTGGAAATTCAGGATCTGGCGCAACTTCAGCATCATGAAGACGGACGACCTGACTCTGGCCCTCCAGGTCAGCGACACGGACGGGGACGACCAAAAGCCGATGCTGGTGTTTGACCTCCATGTTGACCGCAAGCTCCTCTTCGACAAGGTCGAGTTCCACCTGACCTATACAAAAAAGGACATCGACAGCTTCAAGAAGGCCTTCACTATCGAGGGACTGGATACCATCATCAACTGGCAGATCGGATACATGATTGCCGAAAACGTCATGATCTCGGTCAACTACACCAAGACCTTCATGGAAGATCCGGAAAACCCCGGGCAGATCAAGGGACAGGAAGCCACGTCTGTCCAGACGCAGCTCAAATTCTGAGGAGGATGACAGATGCGCAGGAGTGTACGATATGCAGTGCTTCTCGTCCTGATGTGTGCCGCGTGGGGGACGACGCTTGAAGCACAGGAAAATGCGGCCCTTGTCATCCAGCAGGTGATAGGCGAGGCCCAGGTCAAGCAGGGTGAGGGCCAGTGGATGCAGGCCCGGGTCGGGATGAGGTTGCTCCCCGGGATGCGGGTCCGTACCGGTGGGGGTGGCCTGGTCAAGGCGTCAGTCGGGAGCGACATGTCCTCATTGGTTACCCTCCGTGATGGTGTGATGGATGTGTCCGAAATAGCGATTGCGGCAAACAACCGCAAGGCGCATTTCATGCTCCATTCGGGGCGCATCGCAGCCGCCGTCTCGGGAAAATACAACAATGACTTTTCTGTGCGTACCCGCACAGCGGTTGCCGGAGTACGCGGGACCGAGTACGGGGTCGAGTACAGTGATGACGAGCAGAGCAATGTCTACGTGTTTCGCGGGAAAGTGGATGTGCAGAGCCTCGATGCACTCGGGCAGCCCCGGGGGCAGGCCCGCAGTGTGGCTGCCGGCGAAAAGGTTGTGGTCAGGCCCACCGGCGAGGTCTCTCCGGTAGCCCCGATTGCAAAGCCCGATGAAAACCGGTTTGCCATGCAGGTCGACAAGGCACCCGAAAAGAAGGACGACGGGAAGAAGCCTGACGAGACCAAGGATGACGGCAAAAAGGATGATGGCAAAAAGGATGGCGGGACGTCCCGTGACGGCTCGGCAGCGCCCGCTTCAGGGAGTGGCTGGTCTGGCAGTCTGGGTCCGGTCGTGATTGGCGACAAGACCTGGACCAAGATGCTCCTTGCCCCCCAGTTTCAGCTGGGCAAGCTGACGCTCGCCCTGTATGTGCCGATTTATTATGATGCCAACGAGCCGATCTGGGAGACCAGCCGCTGGTACAATGCCGACGAATACGATTTTGAAAACTTTGGCGACTTTTTGCATGACATTCTCCTCAAGTTCCGCTTCATTCAGTACGGGAGCAAGGGCGACGAGGTATTTGTCAAGGTCGGGAGCATTGATGATTTTGTCATCGGGCATGGCCTGATCATGAACAACTACAACAACATGCTCCAGTTCCCCTCGGTGCGCAAGATCGGTCTCCAGCTGGATCTCGATTTCGGGGCGGTCGGGTTTGAGAGCATGATGGCCGATGTCCATGAGACCAAGATCTTTGGTGGCCGGGCCTATGTCAGACCCTTTACCGGGTTTCTCGACCGACTGGCCTTTGGCCTCTCGTACGTCGCAGACATCCGCACGGCTCCGGACATCAACAACTATGCGACCGTGTTCGGGACAGGCATCGACTTTGAGTTCCCGCTGCCCAGTCTGGGTGTCCTGACCTGGATGGTTTTTGCCGATTATGCGACTCTCGGATACAAGACGACCGGAACCGTGGGCGGCAAGGCGAATGAGGAGATCGGGTTCAACGGAGGACATGGCTGGACGTATGGTGTCAAGGGCCGGCTCCTCTTCTTCAAGTACCAGCTTGCCTTCCGCAACCTTTCGGGCGGATTCATCCCCGAGTATTTCGACTCGTACTACGATGTCGAGCGCCAGGCACGGGCCGAAACCCTGATCGGTGCCAACCGCAGCGACTTCAACGGCTGGCTCTTCGAGACTGGCTTTGATCTCGAAAACGTGGGCTATGTCAAACTCAACTTCCAGGAGTATTACGGAATCCAGGGTGGGGTGGCGACCACGGACAACAAGCTGACCTTCGGGGCCGAGCTCAAAAAGGGTGTTGTGCCCAAGTTCCACGCTGTGTTCCTCTACGAGAGGACCCATGTGATCGGCAAGGAACTGTTTGACAATATCTTTGGTGACAACACGGTCACCACCTTCAGCCTCTTCTACGAGGTCAGCGAGGGTGTCGAGATCGTCGGTACCTACCGCCGCTTCTACGAAAAGGGTGGCGGGTACACGGGAAGTTACAGCATCGAGACCCAGATGGGGCTCTGATTGTTCCCGTTGTTCCTGCAGTGCACAACCCGCTCCGGTTTGGGGCGGGTTGTTTGTTTCTGGGGCCGTTTTTTCGGGAATCTGGCGTGTGCTTGTGAAACCCGCGTCATGCTTTTCAGGGGGAGGCTTTTCATCGTAGCTTTTCATGATGAACAGGCTCCCGTCATTCAGGAGCGACAGCACGCGGAGGCGCCGGATGGCTGAAGGACAGGACAGGATCAGGCTTCTTGATCCCCTGGTCAGTGCACGTATTGCCGCCGGTGAGGTGGTCGAACAGCCCGCATCGGTTGTGCGCGAGCTGGTCGACAATGCAATCGACGCCGGTGCCGACAGTATCAGTGTTGAGCTGACGGATGGGGGAATGACATCCATTCGGGTGATTGACAATGGCTGCGGGATGGGTGCGGCAGACCTGGCCCGCTCGGTGCTCAAGCACGCAACATCAAAAATCTCCAGCCTTGAGGATCTGGACCGGGTGACCAGCATGGGTTTTCGTGGTGAGGCCCTGTTTGCGATTGCCTCCGTGTCCCGCCTGCGGCTTGTCTCCAATTCCGGCAGCGGGGGACATGAGATTGTCGTCGATAATGGCAACCCGGGAGAGGTGCGGGCGGCCGCGTCTCCGGCGGGAACGATTGTCGAAGTCACAGGGTTGTTTCGGGATATACCGGCCCGCCGGGCCTTTCTCAAGTCTCCTGCGGTTGAGGCTCGCGCCGTGCGGCGGATGCTTGCGGAGAAGATGCTGGCCTGGCCCGGGATACGGTTTGTGCTGGTCTCCGACGGTGCGGACATTGTGCGCTCGGCGGCCGGCGATCTTCTTTCGCGAATCAGTGATCTGTACGACAGCAGGCTTGCATCTCTCCTGATTCCTGTGGTGCATGAAGAGGCCGGTATCGGAATCAGCGGCTTTGCGGCTCCGGTGCATCATAACTCGGCCACCCGGCGTGACCAGTATTGCATGATCAACGGCCGGCCGGTATTTTTGCCCTCGTTTTCACGGGCGGTCAGCACCGCCTACGGAAACCAGGTGCCGCCGGGGCGGCACCCGGTCGTGTTTCTTGCCATCCGCATCCAGCCTGACCGGATCAATGTCAATGTGCATCCCGCCAAGCGCGAGGTGCGGGTCCATGACGAAAATGCCCTGTTTTCGGTGCTCGTGCATGCCCTGCGGCGTGCCCTGGGCGAGACGGTTCGTTTTTCGGAGGCTACAAAAGCCGGGCGCATGGAGCGTACAGTTGATGAGCAGCCGCTCCTTGGGGATGCGACTGCCCAGGCTGCCGCCGAACCCGGCCTGGTCTGGCTGACTCCTTCCGGGCCTCATGCGCCTTCTGGGGCCCGGACACAGGATGCCGGGGTGGAGACTGTTCCCCAAAAACAGCAGGATGCGCCCCTCCCGGGACTGGGGATATTTGAGGGTGTGCGCATTATTGGCTGTCATGCTGACAACTACTGGCTCTACGAGCAGGCTGGTCAGCTCTTCATGATCGACCAGCACGCGGCCCACGAACGGGTCCTCTACGAGCGCTTCAAGGCCGAGTATCAGGGTATGGGGATTGCCAGGCAGGGACTGCTGGTGTCCCTGCAGTTTACGCCCACAGAGGGGGAGAGGGAAGTCCTCGAATCCAGCGCTGAAGAAATTGCAGCCGCCGGATTTTCTCTTGCTCCCTTCGGGCCCAAGGTCTGGATCATGGACGAGCAGCCGTCTGATGTGCGCGACGGACTTGAGGCCCTGCGCTCGCTCCTCGCTGCCCTGGCCGACCCTGTCTCCTCGGCTGCCAGGGGGGACGCCAGACGCGAGAAGATGCTGGCCACCCTGGCCTGCCATGCCGCTGTCCGGCGGGGGGACCGGATCAGTCCCGAACTTGTTTTCTCGATCCTGCGCTCACTTGCGCGGGTAGAGCGGCCTTTTTCGTGCCCCCACGGCAGGCCATCCATTATTGCCATCAAACTGGAGGAGATCGAAGCATGGTTTGCCCGCCGCTGAAGATTCTTGTCATCGCTACTGGTGGCATCGCCGTTGTCAAGCTGCCAGCCCTTATCCGGCTTTTTCGCAGGCAGGGTGCCCTTGTCCGGGTGGTCCTGACTGAAAATGCCGCGAGGTTTGTGACCCCTCTTGCCTTTGAGGCGCTCAGTGACCAGCCGGTGTATGAGGACATGTTTGCCCGGCGGGACTCCTTCACCCATATCAGTCTGCGGCAGTGGGCGGACGTTGTGCTGGTTGCACCCGCCACCGCCAATATCATGGGCAAGATTGCGACAGGAATCGCTGATGACCTGGCTTCGACGGTGGCGCTGGGAGCGGCCGGGGCGGCAGTCCCGCGCTATCTTTGTCCGGCGATGAACGATGCCATGTGGGCCGCTCCGGCCACGCAGCGCAATGTGAAACAGCTTGCGGCTGATGGATGGACGATTCTTGGTCCGGGGAGTGGCGAACTGGCCTGCGGGGACAGCGGTCCGGGGCGGATGCTTGAGCCGGAGGAAATCGTCCGTCAGGTGCTGGGCACGCAAGACGGATCTCCCTGCCTTGGCAAGCTTGTGGTGACAGCCGGGGCAACCCGGCAACCGATTGATGCGGTACGTTTTATCTCCAATCACTCGACAGGCCGGATGGGCGTGGCTGTTGCCCAGGCGGCGCTGGGCCGGTTTTCAGAAGTCGTCCTGATTCATGCCTTTCTCGCGGTGCCGGTGCCGTGCGGGGTACGCTGCCGTGAGGCGCTGACTGCTGAAGCCATGCTGGAGGCGGTTCAGGATGAGCTGGCTGATGCCCAGGCTCTCGTGATGTGTGCCGCCGTCGCAGACTTTACCCCGGAGGCGGTGTTTGACGGAAAACTCAAAAAGGCCGGGCGAAGCAGTCTTGATATCCGCTGCGTGCCTGCCCCCGATATTTTGAAGTCCACCCGTACGTTGCGTCTCTCCCGTTCGGTCCGGACCATCGGGTTTGCGATGGAGACCGGTTCGCTTGAGGAACAGGCTCTGGGCAAACTGGAAGAGAAGGGGCTGGACGGGATTGTCGCCAATCCGCTGAATGTTCCTGGCGCCGGCTTTGGCGGGGATACCAATATGGCAGTATATTTTGGCAGGGATGGGGCGCGTGAGGATTGGCCGCTCATGAGCAAGGGCGAGATGGCCGAACGGATTGTGGGGCAGCTTGTCCGCTTGTGTTCAGGGTCCGTCCAGGGCGAGGGGTGATCAGGCGATGGTACGCATGCCGGCGGTAGCGGGAATGTTTTATCCCTCCGATCCTGTCACGCTTCGGGCCGAGGTGGAGCGCTTTCTTGCCTCCCGGCATGAGCCTGAACCCGGGCCGCATCTGGCCCTTGTCTCCCCCCATGCCGGCTATCCGTATTCCGGTGCTGTGGCCGGAGCCGCCTGGGCCCGGGTCAGGGGACAGGCCCCTGATCTGACGGTTTTTCTCGGGCCTTCGCACAGGGTGCCCTTTCAGGGGTTTGCCCTGCCTGAAAGCCAGATCTGGGAGACCCCGCTCGGCCAGCTTGCCCTGGACCGGGATGCGTTGCGTGTCATGGAAGATGCCCCCTGTGTTGTCTGGGAAGAGCCCCATATCGACGAACACTCGATCGAGGTCCAGCTTCCGTTTTACCAGGTTGCGTTGCCCAAAGCGGGGACGGTTCTTCCGATCGTCTGCGGACGCTGCACGCCTGCCGAAATCGCCGGGATGGCCGAAGCATTGGCCGGTCTGTACCGGATGAGGGATGGGCGCGTCCTGTTTGTCTGCTCGACGGATCTCTCGCACGACTTCCGCTACGATGAGGCCTGCGTGATGGATGCCCGGACAGCTTCGGCACTTGCTGATTGTGATGCGGATCGGCTGGCTGCCCTTTTTTCGAGCCGGCAGGCCGAAGCCTGCGGAATGGTTGGACTGCAGGTTGTGGTTCGTCTTGCGCGTCACCTGGGGCGAAGCGGAGCCGAGGTGACCGGATTGACGAATTCGGGAGATGTCATCGGAAACCGCCAGTCCCGGATTGTCGGGTATCTCTCGGCAGTCATCCGATAGGGAGAACACGTGATGAATGGAATGCATAAGAAGGCTCTGCTTGCGTTGGCTCGATCCGTCATTGAGGCCCGTCTTGGAACAGGTGAGCTTGCCGAACTTCCCCCCGATCCGTTCTTTGACGAGGAGCGGGGCGTTTTTGTGACCCTGCACAGGGAGGGCAGGTTGCGGGGCTGCATCGGGTATATCGAGGCGGTTGAGCCCTTGTCTCAGGCCGTCAGGACGATGGCGGCCCAGGCTGCCTTTGGGGATCCGAGATTCCAGGCGGTGACTGCGGATGAGCTTGATCAAATCGATATCGAGATCTCAGTCCTCTCGCCGCTGGAGCCGGTGGTCCCGGAGGGGATCGAAATCGGCCGGCATGGGGTGGTGCTTGAGGCGCGGGGGCGGCGTGCTGTCTTTTTGCCCCAGGTCGCCAGTGAGCAGGGCTGGGACAGGGAGACCCTGCTTGACCAGCTTTGCCTCAAGGCCGGACTGGCGCCTGGCGTATGGCGTGAATCGCAAACGATGCTCTCTGCGTTCAGCGCAGAGGTTTTTGGAGAAAGGGAAACATGATCTACACAGTCACACTCAATCCGGCTATCGACGAGACACTTGAGCTGGAATCATTCAACGCGGGGGGCGCCTCCAGCCTTGTGGCCTCAAGCCGGACCATTGGAGGCAAGGGGATCAATGTAGCCCGTGCTCTTGGGCTCCTCGGCAACAAGGCGGAGGCTTTGGCCCTGGTGGGAGAAACCTCCCGGCAGTTTTTCGAGGAGGGTGCCCGCTCTGAGGGGATGAGCCTGCACTGTTTTACCTGTCCCGGAGAGACCCGGGTCTCCCAGACTCTTGTTTTCAGGCAGGAGGGTGTCAATACCCACATCCGCCGGCCGCACGGGTCAGCCAGGGTTGAGCAGGGTTTTGCAGAACTGCGGGACTGGCTGGCATCCCGGCTGGAGCGTGGTGACTATCTTGTCCTCTCAGGATCACTCCAGACGAGCATGCCGCAGGATGCCTGGTCCGATTTGACCGGACTTGCCCACGAAAAGGGCGCCCTTCCTGTCTTGGATACCAGCGGTGAGGCCCTTGAGGCGGGTCTGGCGGCCCGGCCCTTTATGCTGAAGATCAACATTGATGAATTTATGGACCTGAGCGAAGCCTCCAGTGATGAAAAGGCCGATTTCAAAGAGACCGTCCAGGGAATGCACGAATCCGGCATTGCCATAATCGTGATAACCATGGGCGCCGGAGGCGCTGTGCTCTCTGACGGGGAAGGGTTTTACCATGCCCGGCTTGACATGACTCCTGGTCCGGGACAGCAGGTCTGGGCAACCGGAAGCGGAGATGCCTTTTTGGGTGGTTTTGTCTCGGGCCTGACTGCAGCCAGTCCGCTTGTGGACTGTCTCAAGCTGGGCGTTGCCTGCGGGAGTGTCAGCACCGGGTATCCGGGGTGTGCAATGTTTGAAAAGCAGGCCATGCTGGAGGCGCTTCCCAGGGTTGAGCTGCACAGGGAACAGTCGTAGATGATTGTCCCGGTGTATATCGGGCAGACTGCTCCCTGGCTGGCCACAAATGACAATCACGCCCCCTGACGGCGCCTTGCGGTTGATACTTGCAATTCTTTCCCGTGCAGGCTACCATGATTCATGCTGCCGGCTGGCATGATTATGGAGGAAGACAATGCGAATATCAGTCCTGGCCTTTGGTGGTGCCTGTGGCACCCTGTCCGGTTTTTTGGCTCTTGTTCTTTCGGTCTGGAATGCGGCAACCGGATTTGGTGAAAGGGCCCTTGAGCTGTTTGTCTCTCTGCACCCCACCGTCTTTGACCGGACGCAGGCTCTCGGTTTTGTGATTGTCAACACCCTTTACGCCCTGGTGGACGGGTTCATTCTTGGACTTGCGCTTGCTTTCCTGTACAACCTCTTTGCCAAAAAAGGGCAGGCAGGGCTGGAGTGAGCAGACTGCTGTTGCACCGCGCCTGAGACTGACCAGCCTGCCGATAATTGGAGATGGAGGGATATCCTGTCTCGCCGGTGAATCCTTTCCGGCCAGGGTGTCTCTTCCTTCAGACAAGGAGAACTCCGATGAAGCGTTGTGTGGCCAGTCTTGTGATGGTGTGTGTGTGTATTCTGGGAGCGACCGATCTTGGCGCGGTTGTCTTCCGCTGGGCAGTCGAAAAGGATGCGGCCTATCGTGTACTTTCGTATGTGCACGAGGACCGCTTTTTGAATGGCAAGTATCACAGTACGATCGACATTCGCAACAAGGCGGTCCTCAGGACAATAGCCGTCAGCAGCAATGGGGAGTCAGGACTCTACAAGGGCGAGTTCCAGTACTTTGAACGGGAGGCCGGCCATACCAACGAGCCTTTTGCCCTCAAGGAGATCTATCCCAGCGAATTCTGGCGTGACAGGCTGGGGAAATATACGATCGATCCGGATTACTTTATGCCGGTTGTGCGGGATGTTCCGATCTTCCCCGAGCGGGATATCGCTCCGGGCGAAATGTGGCAGGCTGACGCGCACGAAGTGCACGACCTCAAGGAATACGGCTTGACCAGGGCGTACCGGATTCCCATCCGGGCTCGCTATATCTACGTCGGGGACCGGGAGATCGAGGGACGAAAGCTGGCCCTGTTTTCGATTACCTATGTCTTCAGCCATTACGGGGACATCAATCTGGATGACTACGTCTCGCAGGCCAACAGGGACCTGCAGAAGTACCGGCGTGATCCCGCCCGGTATGCTGCGGTCAGGCAGCAGTACGAGTACCGGCTTGAAAAGATGCGGCGTGCACCCCAGAGGATCAATGGCTCGTGCATCCAGCTGTATTACTGGGATATAGAAAAAGGGATTCCCGTCAGCATGAATGAGGACTTCCATTTTATTTTCCACCTTCTCAACGGTGAGGTGCACGAGTTCAAGGGAAAATCAAGTGCCGTTTTTGAGCGGATCAAGCCGGTAGGGGAAAAGGAGGCCGAGAAGATCACGGACACCCTCAAGGGCAAGGATGGTGACGGGATTACGGTCAAGCGTGATCCGCGCGGGATCGTTGTCGAGCTGGGCGATGTCCTCTTTGATACAGACAGGTTTACCCTGCGTCCCGACGCACGGGCAACCCTGCTTGGACTGGCCCAGCGAATCAAGCGGTCGGGAAAGTTCGAAATCAGGGTTGAAGGCCATACGGACAATACGGGAGATCCGGCCTATAACCTTGATCTCTCGCGCAAACGGGCCAACACAGTGGCCAACTTTCTGACCAGGGCGATGGATGCTGATCCGCGTTCCATCTCGTGGATCGGGCACGGAATGACCCGTCCGGCTGAGGATAACCGGACAGCGGCCGGAAGAGCGAAAAACCGCCGTGTCGAGATCATTCTTCTGACCCAGGAATAAGGGCTGTCCCGCGTCCTGCCTGTGCATGCAGGACGCGGGATCATTTGCCCTATGAGGGTGCAATACGCATGCTGGCGCGGGCCAGTGCCATACAGCGGATGAGGGGCGGGGCGCAGCAGGCGCAAGGCTTCGCAGGTTTCAGACCTGATCCGGGGCCCTCAGCCT
>JAKPMW010000314.1 GCA_029548715.1 Spirochaetota bacterium
AACGATGACGTCGCCGGTGAGGTTAAACAGAGGGTCGTTTTTTCGCAGCTCCCGCACGATGTCAAGAAAGAGCCCGCGGCTGTAGTGCCGACCCATCCGGACAAGGGTCCGGTCGGAACCGCTCTGGAGGCAGAGATGCAGGTGCGGGCAGAGCCGGGGATGTGCAAAGAGTCCGGCGATCTTGGGGCTGCGCTCATCCGGTTCGATGGACGAGAGCCTGAATCGTGCATCACCCGGGAGGTCAAGCAGGAGGGTGACCAGAGCCGCCAGGTCAAGGCCTCCTGACGAGTATTGCTGGAGATTGACTCCGGTGATCACGATTTCGCGGTACCCGAGTGTGATCAACTGACGGGCGGCTTCAAGACAGTCTCCGGCCGGGCGGCTGACTGCGGCTCCTCTGACCAGCGGCACGATGCAGTAGGTGCAGCGGTTGTCGCATCCATCCTGTACCTTGAGGGTTGCCCGTGTATGCAGGGAGACTGCCGGAGGGGTGAAGCCGAAGCGGTTCCGCTGCACGTTTTCAAAATCAGGCAGGGGAAGATCAGGGCCGGCAGCAAGCCGCTCAATCGCCAGACGGGCTATGGCGTGCTTTCTGTCCTGATCGACCAGAAGGACCCCTTCCCGTGCGGCGAAGGCGGCCGCATTCCGTTCGACGGCGCAGCCGGTAATCATCAGCAGGGCCTGCGGATGCAACCGGCGCATGCGGGCGACCGCCTGGCGTGATTTTTGTTCACCCTTTCCTGTCACGGTGCAGGTGTTGATCACGCAGACATCCGCTCCCGGGACGTCATGCTCAACGATGCTGAAGCCCGCGGCAGAAAATTCCCCGGCGATGCTGTCGGTTTCATGCTGATTGATGCGGCAGCCAAGGGTCACAAAGGCAGCCTTGCGCGTCTGAATGCTCATATGCTACAATATAGCAACAGGATGCCGGAGGCAGGGTACGGGATGCGCAGGGGGGGCAAGCTCCAGGTCAAGGATACAGCCGTGCTGGCGGACGGGAAAACGCTTCCCAAAACCGATCCGGTCTTTGAGGCTCTGGGGACTATGGACGAGCTCTCAGCCCACCTGGCCCTGCTCCATGCCGAAGAGGCGCTGGCTGGGGAGTTTCGTAGTCAGCTTGACGATTCCCTGGCGGCGTGTTTTGAGATCTCGGCCCGTCTGGCCGGATCGCGTGATGTCTTGCCGCTTGCAGGACGCCTGACAAGACTGGTCGCAGCACATGACGTCCTTTTTGACGCCCGGAGTGGCGGCTTTCGCCGGTTTTGTGACAATCCTCTGGCTGCCCGGCTTGATCTTGTCCGGACTGTCTGCCGGCGTGCCGAACGCCGGCTGCTTGCCCTCCCGGCGGACGGGCAGGACTGCATCTACCTGGACGTGCTGGCTGACTGGCTCTTTCTGGCAGCCTGCAGGTGCCTCGCGGAGTGATGCGGTATCTGTACGGTTTTTTGTGTAGCTTGAACTGATATCATCCCGAAGGAGTTGAGATGACCGGAACACTGATTGCCTATATCGCAGTTGGCCTCGTTCTTGTGGCCGGCGGAATTCCCCTGGCCATGCGCAAGGTCAGGCCCAATCCCTGGTACGGGTTTCGTACCAGATCAACCATGTCTGACGAGCGACTCTGGTTTGAGGCCAATGCCAGTGCCGGACGGGTTCTGGTCACCGGCGGACTTGTTGCCATCCTGACGGTCATTTTCCTGTTTTTCCAGGATGTGCCCGAGCCTGAGCGCGAGGCCCGGTTTTCCTCGTCTGCCCTGATGCTGGTATCCATCGACATGCTGGTTGTCATCGTCGTCAGCGCACTTCGCCTGCGCGCAATCAAAAAGAGGCTCGGTGTCCGGTGACAGTCTTTGACCCACACCGGGTGCGTGCCGATTTTCCGGCCCTCTCGACAGCGGGCCCTGTCTGGCTGGACAGCGCTGCTTCCTCACTCAAGCTGCGGACGGTGATTGAGACGGTGACAGACTGGTACAGTGGCTGGTGTGGTCCGGTCGGGCGCTCGATTCATGAGGCAGGCGAGGCAGCCACCCTTGCCCTCGCTGAGGCCAGGCGCACTCTGGCGACGTATGTCGGGACCGATGATCCGGAAGAGATCATCTTTGTCGGTGGGACAACGGCGGGGATCAACCTCTTTGCCCGGGTCTGGGATGACGCCGGAAACGGACGCATCGTCAGCAGTC
>JAKPMW010000324.1 GCA_029548715.1 Spirochaetota bacterium
CCGGTACTGATCCAGAGGACTCCGAAGGCCACGGTCGCGGCAAAGAGGACAAGGATGTTGTTGAAGGCCTTGAGCGGCTCATGCCAGAGGGGATGGATGATGCCCTCAAGACAGAAGAACGAGCCGAAGACAAGGCCGAAAAAAGCGGCACTCAGGCCGGCAGATGCGACCAGGATTCCTGCCTGGCGTATGGCGGGGGAAAACCGCCTGCGCAGGGCCATGGCGGCTCCGGCCAGCATCAGGACCAGTCCCTGGCCAAGATCGCCAAACATGACACCAAACATCAGGACGAAACCGATTGCGACCAGCGGGGTCGGTTCGATTTCGCCGTAGGCCGGGTAGCCATAGTTGGAGATGAGGGATTCAAAGGGCTTGAAAAAGGACGAATTGCGCAGGATGACAGGGATGGACATCTGGCGGCGTTCGGAAGCCGGGAGGGTCATCGGGTCAAGGGTCTCGATCACGGCGGTCCCCTCGCTGACCTCTTCAACAAGGGATGTCAGGCTGGCGAGGTTGGGACGGGAGACCCAGCAACGGATCCGTGCGGTGCTTTCGGTATGGGGGAGGTCGTTTATCACCCCGAGGATTGCCCGCTCACGGTCGAGGCGTGCAAGGGCAGCCTCGACAAGGGGGCGTTGTGCCTGTATGAAGGCGTCGGTCTCGCGTTCGAGCCGTGAAATACTTTCTGCGAGCGCCATTCTTTCAGCTTCAAGAGCGCGGACAAGCTCTGCTCCGCTTTCCTTGACATCGGGCAGGGTGGCTTTCTGGAAGTTGTGCTCGCCCAGCAGGGTTTCGAGAGAAAAACGGCCTGTCCGCGAACTGGCGGCGAGGATGGTTTGGCGACCATCCTTGGCGGCTGAATCGCCCAGGGGGAGGATGATGGCATTGGCAGCGGCTGTCATGAGCAGGACCGCAAGACTGGATTGGGAGACGGTCCCATAATGAAGGACAACGTGCTCGAGACCGGCCAGCGAACTGATCCCGACATCGAGTGCGCCAAGGGACCTGACTCCGGGCAGGGTGTCGTCAAGGCTGACCAGCCGCTCACGCAGCCGGGTCAGTTCGCTGCGCAGGGGGGTTGCCGAATCCAGAAAACCGGCAATGGCGGCCTCCGCCCCGGCCCGATCGGGAAGCGGGGTGGTGTGTTCGAGTTTTGTTGTTCCGGACTCACGCAGAATTTGCAGGGGCGAGGCAATGAGTTCGCCGAGCCTGGCAAGTTCCTGCTCGTGTCGCCCTGCGCCCTCATCCGCTGGTATCAGCTCGATGTTCCCGAACTCCGCAAGGCGTTCAGTCAGGCCATGGAGATGCCGCTCGAGCACCAGAATATCTGCAAGCACCATGCGGACAACACGAAACATGCAGCAACTCTCCTTTCCCTGAACGGCCTACGCGATCAGCTCGGATCTGAGGGTTTCGGGACCGATCCCGAAGCGGATTCCGTTAAGCAAAAGCATGATGTTTTGCAGTTCGCGCTTGAGCAGGTAGTAAAAGCAGTACAGTGGTGCATATCCGTCACCATAGACCCTGAACTCATGGCGGTACTGCTGGAGCATGAGGTTGGCGGCCAGCTTTTCAAGATTCGAGAGATCTGCCAGCCCCAGTTCGGGGTCGGGGTTGCGGGGGACAAGATCGGGCCGGCGGTTGATGATGGAGCGTGCCCGGGGACGAGCCCAGCGTGGAAGGGCCTCGGCCGGGTGTTCAAAGCGGGGGGTATCGAGGAGGGCTGCGATCTCGTTGCGTACCTGTTCGGCAGGGAAGGGCAGTCTGGAAAGAATCTGGCGGCTCTCGGCCCCATAGCTGCGCTGCATGCGCAGGGCCTCCAGTGCGAACTTGAGGGAGGTCCGCTGCAGGTAGAGGTTGTGGATCCGGACCCGGTCGCTCCCGGGGATGTGTGCAATCGCCTGCTCGAGTCCCCTGCAATGAACGGTTTCGAGGGCGGCATCGAGCTGGCTTGTGTCCCGTGTCTCTTTCCAGATTCGGGCTGCGTTGCGGTAGCATGAATCGTCGAGCAGGCGCTTGACGGTCTCCCGCGAGAGGGAAAAAATATCTTTTCCAAACATGCCACAGCCCGGGGCCAGCGGGTACCAGAGTTCGTCCCCGTCAGTACCGTGCTTGAGAAAGAGCGCCACGTTTCTGATTTCGTATTCCATGACCAGGGCGCGAAAGAGAGGAAAGATGTCCGAAGTCCCGGGAATGGCCCGGGCGAGGCGGAGGATAAAATGGCGGTGCAAAACCATTTCGGCGTCCTCTGCAGGCAATCCGCTGACAGCGGGTGCGGCATTGTCAAACCGCAGGCTTTCGAGGACGGGGGCAGGATTGCGTGATGCCAGGGCGGAGAGGATCAGGTCTACTCCGGCAAAGCGGGAAAATATGGCGCGCGTCCTGGCATGAAGATAGGGCCGCAGCCCGTTGTCACCCATCATGCCTCCCCTGCGACTTTCAATCAGCCATCAGTGTATGGGGCGACTGCTCGTGTGTCAAGGCCTGCAGGACGGTTTTCAGCCCGGGTTGGAGGCACTCATCTCCTTGAGAAAACGCTTGAGGATGGTCTCAACCGAGGGGGTGATGGTATCAATGGCATCCTTGGGGAGGAAAACGAGATCGAAATCTTCTTCACGTGCGGGGCCTGCTCCGGCAATATCACGGAACCAGACATCCGGGACGTTGAGGAGGACATAGTCTTCCCGCAAGTCGTTTTCAAAACGGCTGATGTAGCCGTCTATCTTGACAATCTCTGCTGCCGGAAACTGGTTGATCTCTTCTTTTCGAAAGATCATTTTTTTTGTATGACAGATGCGGGTGCTCTCCTGCCGCAGAAAAATGATGACCTTGTCCATGTCATCAAGGCCTGAAAGCAGATAATTGATCCTGTCCATGACTGACCCTTGCCCGATATCGTTTCTTGCAACAATGATACTCTTCGGCAGAATTTGTCACGAACTCAAGCTGGCCGGATTGGCTGGGGGATTTTTCCGGTTCCGTCAAAACGACATGGCCAGGGCTGCATCGATCCGGAGCACGGGATCGGAACCAAAGGCCGGCCGCGAGTAGACGGCGTTGTCAAGCGCAATGGTCGGGCCGAGGGCCGAGCCGGGGAAGAGATAGGCCAGCTGGATGTAGAGTTCGAGTTCCTTCATCAGGCGGGCCTTGAGCCCGATGTCAAGCTCGACTCCGAGGGTGTAGGCCTCTTCCCCTGAAGAATCAAGCACAGCCCGGGTTGTCTGGGCGTACCCCCCCGAGAGGATAAAGGTTGCCGTGCCCTCGTGCATCTCCTTTTCGAGGCAGAACTCGATGGCTGTGATGCCGGGGTCATTGCGGACAAAGTAGCCTTTGGTGATATTGACACGGCGTGCGGAAGCCGAGCCATAGTGAAAATAAAACTGGTCGGCAAAGGGCCCGCCTCCAAAGAGGAGACCCATCCACGAACCGGTCGAGCCCTCATCCCCGTCAAGCACGGCAAACTGGTTGACCGTTGTCCCCGGGGATGAGTCGCTGGCAGCGTTTCCCGAGAGCATCCGGTACTGGAATTTGAAGACAAAGCCATCGAGGTTGAGACTGCCCTTGCCCTGAAAGGCCCAGGAGGAGACGGCTTCGCTGCCTTCCCCGACAGAGGTGATACTTCCGGTTCCGATAACCAGGTTGGCTTCGTAGCTCAGGGCACTGGTCAGCTTTCCCTTGGCCTGCATCCCCCAGTAGTAGAGGTCCGAAAAGAGCTTTTTTGAAGTTGGGGCTTCATGCTTGAAGCGGTTGTTGTCGTCGACAAGCAGCCAGCCTGTGAGGCCCAGTGATTCCCCAAAAGAATACCCCGCCGAAAGGTAGTAGTCGTTTCGATCGTTGCCCAGGTCTACCGCATCGGCTGTTTTTGAAGCCAGGACGCTGTCCTTTCCGTCACCGTTCCAGGACGGGCCGGCGTAGGCCCGGGCGTACATCAGTGTCATGTCGAGTCCGAGCAGGCGCGTATTCCAGACCAGTCCCGGGATATTGCTGTCCATGACAAAGGCCAGCGGTGTCCTGAAGGGGACAAATCCGATCAGGAAGCTGGAAGAGCCTTGTTGGTAGCGCATGTACATTTGCCTGGTTTTGAGATTTATCCCTTCAGTACCCTGCGAACCTCCGGCGATAAGATGCTGTTCACCATCCTTGCGTGAAGTCCCGGCCAAATCCCCCCAGGAGACATCTCCGATCTGGAGATTGTAGATGAAGGAGAGGTTGGTGTTGACCGAGGACTCGAGCCAGACCCTGAGCCGGCTGTCGAAGATCCCGAGGGCGTCGCTGGTGTCGCTGCGCGCATCCTTGTTCATCAGGTACACGGCACGGTTGCGGAATTCGCCTCGAATGCCGACATCCAGGGCCGTCAACGGGAGAGTGGCAATCAGGATCAGGGTCAGGGTGCTGGCGATGCGGCGCATGGCTCCTCCACGGTATGAAGCGCGAAACTCACTGCTTCCTATTATACAGCACTTTCCCTCCCAAGTCAGCCATTTGTGTGCGTATCATGGCTCGTGAGTGCGCTGAAATGATTGGATACTGACGGTATTTAAAGTATACTCAAGGTATACTTGGAGGCTGCGATGGGTTTGGTTGAGCGAAAGGCTGAAGAAAAGCAGATGCGACGCGGGCGCATTGTTGCAGCGGCCATGGCGTTGTTTACCGAGGGCGGGTATGCAGCCACTTCGATGGACATGATTGCGACACAGGCCGGATTTTCAAAACGGACAGTATACGGATATTTTGAGAGCAAGGAAGACATCCTCGCTGCAGTCGTGCTTGAGGCGTTGCGGATGATGAACAGGATGACCGAGCGCAATCTCACCGCGGCCGGGGATGGCCTCTCCCGGGCATGGGCCTGTGGCCGGGCCTTTATCGATTTTCAGCAGCAGCATCCCAGGCTGTATGCCCTGCTGCGGGATGCCCGGACGCTCTTCAGTCCCCAGAGTGGGGGGCGCGGGCCGTCTCCCCTCGTCAGGGATGCGCTCCTGGCCGAAAACGAGCGCAACTTCAATATGCTGGCCGATGCGATTGACCGTGGAAGGCAGGATGGCTCGATGCGCTCCGATCTCGAGCCACGGGGGGCGGCACTCCTTGTCCAGTGCATGGGAATCGGGATTGTGCAGGTCGCGTCCGAGCTGGTATCCCTCAGGCGCGAACTCTTCCCCCAGGGGCAGGAGGCTTTTTTGGATGAGGCATTGCGTTTTATCGGTTCGGCACTGGCACCATCCTGTGCTGCAAAGGGGGGGCGGTCATGAAGCTGGCAGTGATCAACGGCAGTCCCAAGGGCGAAAAGAGTGTGACCCTGCAGCACCTGCGCTGGTGGCAGGCGGCAGGGGGGGCAGCAGAGCTCGAGGTGATTCATGTCTCACTGGAGATTCTCGCCCTGACCCGCAGCAGAGCACGTCTTGCCGCCGCGCTTGACGCCATCCGGGCGGCGGATGCGCTTATCTGGTCCACTCCGGTGTATCACCATCTTGTTCCGTCGCAGGTATTCAGGTTTGTCGAGGCCTGTGGTGCTGAGGCGGGACAGGCCTTCAGGGGCAAGCTGTCGGCCATCCTCTGTACCTCGATCCATTATTACGATACAACCGCGCTGGACTGGCTCAGCGCGGTTTCGGAGGATTTGGGGATGACAGTCTACGGTCATTTTTCGGCCGGGATGCATGACCTTGTCGAGGCGAAGGAGCGTGACAGATTTTTCAGGTTTATGGAAGGATTTATCCGTGCAGTTGAGGCTGATCCCGTTTTGCCGCGCAACTGGCCACCTTTGCGTCCCGTCCCGCAGTCTCTCTCCATTCCAGAGGGGAGCTTTCGGGCGGACCTGGCCGGAAAGCGTGTCCTGATCCTGGCCGACCGTCAGGGGGAGGATGCAACCATTGCCTCCATGGTGACGAGGCTGAAAAACGCATTTGCATGTGGAACAGTGGATCTGCAGAGTATTGACGGCCTTGACATCAAGGGAGGGTGCCTCGGTTGTTGTGGCTGCTGCTTCAACAACGACTGTTCCTGGGACGGGCGGGATGGCTTCAGGGAGTTTTTTGAAAACCATGTCAAGCCCGCGGATGTGGTGGTCTATGCCGGTGCGATCCGGGGACGGGCCCTTTCGGCCCGCTGGAAGGAGTTTTTTGACCGCAGTTTTTACAATACGCATGTGCCTGTCTATCAGGGCAAGCAGATGGCATGGCTGGTCTCCGGGCCGCTGGGACAGCTTGGCTACCTGAGGCAGATCATGCAGGCCTATGCAGAGGTGGGGCATGCCAATCTGGCCGGAATCGTGACCGACGAATCGGGCGACGCTGACAGTCTCGGGGCAGCCATCGACGGGTTGGCCTGGCGGATTGCGGAATGGGGCAAGACAGGATATCTCTCCCCGCGGACCTTTGCCGGAATCGGCGGGATCAAGATTTTCCGCGATGCGGTCTGGGGCGGAATGCGCCTTATCTTCAGGGTGGATCACAAGGTTTTCAAAAAAAACGGAACGTATGATTATCCTCACCGGCACTGGCTGCGCCGGATGGGGATGGCCCTGGCCTGGCCTGTCATGGGGATTCGGGGGGTGCAGCGTCTTGTCAAGGCGCGGATGCGCGCCGAGATGGTCAAACCGGCCAGGGCTGTGGTTGAGAGGGAGAGGCTTGGACGCAGTACTCGGGGGTGAGTGTCAGCCCAGTGCTGCAATGCCAGGGAATCCTGTGCGGGTCAGGAGACATCGTCCACCCTGAGCAGGACGAGCCCGTGGTAGGTACGGG
>JAKPMW010000327.1 GCA_029548715.1 Spirochaetota bacterium
CGTCATCATGGGCCGGTGTCAAGAGAAGCTCGAGTCCAAGGATGATTTCGCCGCTCTCCATCAGTGCGGAGTGCTTGTACGCATACCCCAGATCCTCCCTGCTGCGGCGGGCGAGTTCGCCGGCGGGAGTGAGTACGTCCACGCTCTGGACAATGTCCGCCATCTCACCCCCGTAGGCCCGGGCATTCATGAAAGCGGCCCCTCCGACCGAACCGGGCAGGCCACCGGCAAATTCCAGGCCGGCGAGGCCCTGCTCGGCTGCGGAGCTTGCGAGGGCAGCAATGGCCAGTCCGGCACCGCAGCGGACCAGCCGCCGACCGTCCGTGCCGGGCGCTGTTCCCCCTGCTGCCGTCCAGTCAAGGGTCTCCAGTCCTGCGAGATGGAGTACGATCCCATGGTAGCCGCGGTCTGCAACAAGGACGTTTGAACCGCGTCCGAGGACAAACCAGGGGAGTCCCTGCTTGCGGGCAAACGCGAGCGCGTCGGCAACGTCTTCGGCGGAGCGGGCCGGGCAATACCAGCGGGCCGGTCCCCCGATCCTGAAGGTTGTGAGTGGTGCCAGGGGTACGTTTTCAAGCAGTGTCATCCCTTCAAGATACTGCCCCATGCAAGGGATGGCGGGGAAATGGCACTATGGTGCTTCTTTTTCGAAAGCAAACGGGGAAAAAGCGGTACCATGGGCGCCATATGCCGATCGGGCGGGCTGTCTGGCCTGGTGGTGGGGCCCGGCGGCGCCTGCAGGAGGGTTCCTATCGTGGTTTGCCCGTCGCCTGGAGAATGGCGGCCCTGAGTTTTTCGAATTCCCGCTCGAGTGGTGCTTCGATCCAGGAGAGATCGTTCAGCGTATCGGCCGCAGCCATCTCTTCGATTTTTTTCATCAGCGCGGCAAGGCGGGTCCCGCCCACACTGGCTGCCGCTCCCTTGATCCGGTGGGCCAGTTTCTGGCAACGTTCCCTGTCCTGCAGACGGGCAGCCCTGGAGAGATCGAGCAACTGGGGTGGTATTTCAGCGATGAATTTTTCTCCAACCGCCTTGAGGAGTTCTTCGTCATCAAAGAGGCGCGCCATCAGGGCAGGAAGATCAAACACGGGGGGCAGGCCGGTTTCTTCGTCGGCCGTGTCCTGTACGGTATCCGGTGCCTGGGGACGGGCCCCGGAGGTCCCGCGCTGACCTGCTGTTGTGGGTGCAAGGAGGATGTTGTCGAGCGCTTCGGCGAGGGCCTGGGGGGCCACCGGCTTTGAGACGTAGCCGTTCATTCCAATGGCCAGGCAGCGCTCCTGGTCGCCGCGCATGGCATGGGCTGTCATGGCAATGATCGGGATGCTGGCGATTGCCGGGTCGGGATGGGTGCGGATGGCCCGGGTTGCTTCGAAGCCGTCCATTTCGGGCATCTGGATATCCATCAGGATGGCGTCATAGGGGAGCAGGGTCAGGGCGTGCAGTACCTCATGCCCGTTGGCTGCCGAGTTGGCCCGGTAGCCGAGCTTTTCAAGAATCCCCAGGGCAACCTGCCTGTTTGTTCCGTTGTCCTCGGCCAGGAGCAGCCGGTGATGGCTGCGTTGTTCGGCAAGCTCGGGGGTGACAAGGGGGGCGCGTGGTCTGGAAGTCTCGCAGAGGCCAGCACCAGTTGAGCGTCCAAGATTGACGCTGCACCAGAAGCGCGAACCTGCCCCGGGCGTGCTCTCCACCCCGATCTCTCCCCCCATCATCGTGACCAGGTGCTTCGAGATGGCCAGTCCGAGTCCCGTCCCGCCAAAGCGTCTTGAGGTTGAGGCGTCCACCTGCTGAAATGAGGAAAACAGCAGGGTGAGCTTGTCCGCGGGGATGCCGATGCCGCTGTCCTCGACGGCGATGAACAGGCGCACCACAGCAGGGTCATGCGTTTGTTCAAGGCCAAGCGAGAGGGAGACTGTCCCCCGCTCGGTAAATTTGATCGCATTTCCGGTCAAATTGAGGATGACCTGTCGCAGGCGTCCGGGATCTCCCCGGCCCCATTGCGGGACTTCAGGCGATGTGGTGACGATCCAGTTGATTCCCTTGTCCAGCGCCCGGGGCCCCATGATCTCGTCGCAACTGCTGACCAGCTCCCGGATGGAGAAGTCAATCTCCTCGAACTCAAGCTTGCCCGACTCGATCTTTGAAAAATCGAGGATGTCGTTGATGATATCAAGCAGGGCGTGGCCGCTTGACTGGATTGAGCGTAGGGTGGCCCGCTGTTTTTCGTCAAGCTCGCTGTCCATCAGGAGGTCCGTCAGGCCAATGATCCCGTTCATTGGGGTGCGAATTTCGTGGCTCATGTTGGCCAGAAAGCTGCTTTTGGCCCGGTTTGCCGCTTCGGCTTTTTCTGCCAGGGTCCGGGCCTGCTGTGATGCCAGTTCGAGCTGGCGGGTGGATTCACGCAGTCTGGTTTCGGTCTGCTTGAGTTCGGTGATATCCACCATGACGGTCAAAAAGGCGTCCTCGACCTGATTGTTGATCACTTCCCCCGAAAACAGGCCGCTCAAGAGTCTTCCGGTTTTTGTCCGGGCCAGAAGTTCGATATTGCGCAGGTGTTTTCCCGATGCAAGGATCCCGGCGATGATCTCCTGTTTTTCCGGTTCGGCAAAGAGCTGGAGTTCGGCTGCTGTCTGCCCGATGACATCCTGCCGGGTATACCCCAGATGGGCCAAAAATGATTCGTTGACCTCGATAAAGCGGCGGTCAGGCAGGCTGCTGACAGCCATCAGGGCCGGGTTGCTGTTGAAGAGCTTGTGGAAACGGTCCAGGGCGGCATGCTGGGCCGAGAGATCCTTGGAGATACCAAAGATGCAGGCCTGCCCGTCCCACTCGCCAAACCAGACCCGGGTTTCGGCCGGAATCCGCTGGCCTGAGGTTGACAAAAGCGGCAGGGGGCAGAAATCCCGTTCGCCGCGGAACATGGCGGAAAAAATGGTTTCGGCCTCGGTCCGGTGTTCGCTCGGGTGCAGGTCGAGCACGTTCATTTCTGCAAGGGCGTTGTCATCAAGCTGGAGCTTTCGCTTGAGAGAGGCATTGGCGTAGAGGATCTGTCCCTGGGGTGTGGCAACAACAATGATGTCATCGACTGTCTCAAAAAACGTGCGAAAGTTCCGCTCGCTGGATGCAAGGCGTTGTTCGTTTCTGGTCCGTTCGGCCTCGGCCAGCCGTCTCTCTGAAATGTCGTGCCCGATGAGGTAAGCCGAATCTCCTTCCGTCGAGAGGTACCACTCGATCGGGATTATCTCTCCGTTTTCGCAGACAAGGCCGGTGATTGCATCACAGCGGGTCTTGTCACCGGGTGCCAGAAAGGCGGCGGAGAGTGCCCGGAGAAAAACCTCCTGCTCGGGCCCGGGGATGAATGCGCTGATCGGGTGGTCAACGCCTGTCCCCATCCGCTGTGTCCACGTGTCGTTGTGGTAACGGATGATCCCGCTGCGGGATACGAGACAGAGCAGGCTGGGCGTCAGGCGTGAAAAACGTGCCAGGACTGATTGCTCGTCGAATCTGCCCATTATCGCTGCTCCCGGAATGATTGAACCCTTGCATATAGTGGCATAGACGGTTGCATGATACAAGAGGCACGAAAGGGATGGACAAAAGGGGCGATTTCAGGATAGCATCTGTACCATGACAGAAACGCAAAAACATGCTGCTGCCTTCAGGCAGATCATCAAGGATAAAAAGCAGTTTTTGCTCCTGACGCATCTGGACCCCGACGGGGATGCCCTTGGCTCGGCCTGCGGTCTGGCGTACATTCTCAAAAAAATGAAAAAGCAGGTAGTGATTGGACTCTGCGAATCCCTTCCGGTGCGCTACGAGTTTCTCAACCGGGATGAGAGCCTGCGCTTTCTTCAGCACGAGCGGATCAATCTTTCAAAATATGACGCCATCATTGTACTGGATGCCTCAACTCCGGCCCGGCTTGACAAGTTCGAAAACCAGATCAAGAGCCTGGGTTCTGAGGTATGCCTCGTCAATATCGACCATCATGGTGACAACTCCCGCTTCGGAACGCTCAATATCGTTGATACGGATTCGGCCAGCGCGTCCCAGATGATCATCGAGCTTCTTGGGGCCCGCGCCCTTGATGTTAATTCTGCCTGGTGTCTCTATGCCGGGATTGTGCATGATACCGGGTCTTTCAGGCATGGTGTCAATATCAAGCGGGCACATGAGGCTGCCATCCACTGTCTCGTTTTTCCCGTCGATTCCAAGCAGGTATACAACCGGCTTTTTTCGCTGGAGACGGAGGTGGCCCTGCGCCTCTTTTCGCGGGCCCTCTCCCGCCTGAATGTTGCCGAGCGTGGCCGGATTGTCTACATGTATCTGGTGGATGAGGATTACAGGGAGTTTAAGGCCGAACCTGATGCGGCAACCGGCTTTGTCAACAGGCTGGTGATGCTCGAAGGGGCCGAGATTGTCCTCTTTTTCAACGAGGCCGAAAGCAATATCATCAAGGTTTCGCTTCGTTCCAATATTGAATTTTCTGTTGGCGATTTTGCCTCGATGTTCGGCGGTGGCGGGCATGTCCGCGCGGCCGGGTGTCGTATTGAGGGCATCATGGAAAAGGTCATCGAGCGGATGGTCAAGGCCTTGCGTCTTTCGCTTGAGATCCATGACCGGCGAAATGAGGCCAAAGGCCAGGGCTGAGACGGATCAACGGGCCTGTCGGGCGTTTGTGTGCTGACTGGCACAGATGCATGGGGAACAGCCGGCCCGCCTTGTTAGATACGGTTGATCACGGACTTGATCAGCTCACAGTCTTCGTGCAGCCGGTCCCATGTATACCGGGTCCTGAAAAGATGCCTGCCAAAGGGTGCAAAGCCGGCAGCGATTTCGTAGCGATAGTGCTCGCTCAGGGGCGCGTCCTCGGGCGGTGGGCGCTCTGTTGTGAGGCTTGCTGCCGCCCTTGCCTGATCGAGAAAGAGCAGGGTGTCATCAAGGATCTCCCTGAGACCGATGGATTTTTTCTGGATCCGGCTCTCCTGGGCGATGCAGTTTGCCATGGCCGTGGAGACAAGGTCGGCCTCCCACTCACCCCGCGCGAGGGAGGCGACATCGAAGACATGTTTGAGCCGCTGGGCTTCCTTGCCCTTCCCCAGGGGGATGCCGAGGGTTGAGGGCCCCAGGGTGAGGAGCTTGTCAGCGATCAGCCCCGAGCGCGAGGGGATTTCGACAACCACATCGGATGCATAGATGTCGGAGCAGACCACGCGGCGCTGTTCACCCGGATAGGGCGCTTCCTCAAGGACGGCGTCCAGCATGACGAAGGCGTCCTCGGGCTTTTGCCAGAGCGAGTCAAAAAACAGCTTGAAGCTGATCATCGGCAGCCAGGGCTTGGTCTTGTGGGGCCGGACCTCGCAGCGGGTAAAGCGGGGGCAGCCCGCTGGACTGGCGATCTGCTCTACCACCTGGGACAGCTCTGCCCGGGAGACCGTGGTGACGATGTCGACATCAATCGAAAACCGTTCGGGTTGTGCCAGGAGCAGCAGGAGCGAGTTGCCTCCCTTGAAGCGAAAAGGGATCCCGCTCAGTCCGAGTTGTGAAACGAGCTCGAGGCAATGCACGACCAGCTCGGTCAGGGCCGGGTCGGCCAGGCCTGTGACAGATTCGTAATGGTTTTTGGTAAACACCTGTGGTTGTGCTGCCAGCATGTCCAGAACTCCCCGGGATGCATATGTCCACTCACAGTCTATCACAGTGTCAAGCGATGCAGCAAGAGGGCCAATCCGGGATAGACATGAGAGGAATGTACTGTCTATCCCGGATACGCATCACAAAAACGCAATTTTGCGTTGTCTATCCCGGATTAGAGCAGCCGCTCGACCCTCGCCCCTGCGCCGGTCGCCCACGAGTTGAGAGAGTCCTCAGGGCCGAAGACGGCCAAAGCCGGCGAATCAGCCAGGGCTGCCAGCGCATCGGCGAAGCGCACAAGATCGGCCTGCGTTGTGGCAAAGATTTCGTCCCGCTGCTTCTGGCGCATCCCGTCCGTCAGCCCGATCAGCTCCTGCGTCAGGACGGAGAGTCCGCGGGCATCCGGCATCTGCCAGGCGTCCAGCTCGCCGATCGCACCGATGATGGCCCGCTCGCGCTCCATGCCGTCAAAGGCTTGCTGGCGCAGCCAGACGGCCGCCTCGTTGTAGCGGGCGAGCGTGTTTTCCAGATTGGGGTCACGGTAGGAGGCCATCCCGAGCACCCCCGAAAAGGGTGAGTAGCGACAAAATGCACCATAGGCTCCACCCTGGACCCGTACGCTGTTCCAGAGCCAGCCTGTGGACAGGGTCCGGGCGGCAATGACTGCGGAACCATGGGGCTGGTATCCGGCGGCGGCCATGTCAAGGCCCCGGGCGACATAGTGGACCTTGAGGGGGCCGGTCAGACCCAGCGGAGAGGCAGGTTGTACCGTGCCGGTCATGCTGCGCGGCCAGGCCTCGCTGCCGGATTCGGGCAGGCCGTCTGTGACCTTTGTCAGGATTGACGCAGCCGTATCGGCCAGCCCGGGTGATGCGGTAAGCGACAGCGTGACGCGGCTGCGCACGGCCAGATTGGCATGAATCCGCCTGAGGATTGCTGAATCGGGCTGGTCCCCGGCCGTGCGCAGGGCGGCGTACTCGCCGAGCCCGCGGATGGCCTCGGCGGCTGCCCCCGAGGGATGGAGCATGGCGCGTACCCGGCCATCCACCACGAGATGGCCGGACGCAATGAGGGATTCCTCGATCCGCGCCTTGCGGGCCAGGACGATGCGGGCGAGGCGTTCGGAATCGTCCAGCCGGGGTGAGCCAAGCATTTCAGCGAGGATCTCCGCCAGCCGGTCCACGCGTTGTGCCAGGACCCGGCAGCGGATCAGGACGGCGGCGGCTGTTCCCCCTGAAACCGTGGGAGAGACAAGATCCGCTGTACGAATTCCTCCCGTCTCCGAAGCGATGCGGGTGGCAAAGGCGGCGTAGTCCTGGCTGGCGGTTCCGATCTCGGTCAGGGTGTGGGCCCAGGTGCGTGCCCAGGGGAGCAGTT
>JAKPMW010000329.1 GCA_029548715.1 Spirochaetota bacterium
CATACAATCAAAAGGCACCCGGGGCGGGTAACCCGCCCCGGGTGCCGGGCCGCGTGCAGTCCATGGCCGTCTGTTCCTCATACGTTACTTGACCGGTGTGATCTTGCCTCCGCCGATCGCAAATGTCCCCACCTCGACGACCTCTTTATTGTCCTTGAGGCGGAGCGTGATCTCCTGAACCTGCTGGTTGGGGCGGCCCCAGTTGAGGAAGAGCTGCAACTGCACGGTTGTCGCCCCGGCGATCGTCTGTTGCGAATTGCCGTAGTAGTTGACCTCGATCTTGTACTTGCCAGACTTGGCCAGGCGAACAAGGTATTCTTCGGGTCCGTAGCCGCGGGTGAAGTCCATCGACATGCGCCCACCCTGATAGGTCAGCTTGTTGCCGTAGTAACACTTCTCCTCGTTGGGATCAGTCACCCAGAGGTCCATGTCGCAGTTGTCCGCATCCCAGTTGAGCACGACCCTGACGTCCGCAGGCATGGCACGGATAACCCGCCTGTCCAGCTTTGAAGTATCCACCTTGGCGCCGCGCGAGATGATCCCGTTGAGTTCGACAAGGGCAATCAGTTCGATATCAGGGAAGCGGCTGTCCCACTTTTTCGAGGCCACCTGATAGAGGAGCTCGACTGCGCGCTGGGCCTTGCCGGCCTTGTCAAGCACGAGACCAAGGTCACGATACGACTGGGGATCCTCCGGTTTCATGGCCAGGACATCGGCAAAGACTTTTTCGGACAGATCAAGCCAGCCAAGCTGGGCCAGACGATGGCCAAGGATGCGCAGCAACTGGGGATTCTCGAGGTCCATCTCGGCGATGTTGGAGAGCACGCGCAGGGCCGTAGTCTTGTCGCCCTTGTCCGCAAAGAAGTCGGCCACATCCAGGAAAAAGGCCGAGCTGTTGACCCACTGCTTGCGCAGCCCGAGATAGACAGCGTAGCGTTTGTCCTTGTCAGCCTTTTCCAGATCCTTGAGGTAGGGAACATCGGGTGTCCACTTTTTCAGTTCGATCGCACCCTCGGCTCCGGCATTCCCCGAAGAATCACGTTTGGCCGCACTGTCCATGCCGCGCTCACGCTCGGCCCGGGGACGGGCATCGGTCACGCGATCACTCTCTTCAACCAATCCGTCGCGCATGGCAACCGAGGGACGGGCAGATCCATTGCGGGTTCCGCCCGTGGATTCGGCCGCCAGCTTTTTGGAATCATCACGGCGGACTGGCGTATCCTTGGGGAAGCTCCTGTCGTACCAGGCCTGCATCAGGGCGAAGCGGCGCACAACATCCTCGATGTGGTCAGCCTCGATCTTCTGCTTCTGCTTGTCAAGTTCGGCGATCGCCTTGTAGTAGTCAGCATGCAGCTCGGCCGGCGGAACAATCCGGTAGCGGACATAATCCTCGATCCGGTCGAGCACGATCAGGGAGGTCCCGCGCGTCACAATACCGAAGGTCTTGGCCAGTTTGATGATTTCAGCCTCGTTTTTGCTCCAGCGGGTCTCAAGATCGGCGATCCGCTTTTGGGCCCAAATCCGGCGCACGATCCCGTTGGTGCTTGTCGATACCGACGTGCCGGCCTTGAGCGGGATGCGGACCTCTTTGGGGGCCAGGTCGGTACCATAGCGCACAACAAGTTCGCCTTCATCGCCCTCAAGGATTCCGGCAAAGGTGGCGAGGGATGACAGCGGCTCGCCCGCCATCGGGTGGACATCCCTGATCCCGCGGCCACTGACGGAGAGAATGCGCGGAACAACCTGGGTCAGGCGGGCATAGGCCTCGTTGTCGGTCATGCGGGACAGGTTGACGTAGATGCCGCCGGTCGCACCGGTGATCTGGCGCAGCCAGGCATGTTCGCCCGTCTGCTGCGAGGCGATGGCAAAAACCGGATAGCGGGACGACTTCATCTCGTCCGGCCCGAAATTGGAGATCCCGTCCGTCAAAAGGATGCAGGCGTCCGCCTGATAGCGGGAGAGATCGACAGCGCCCATGCTCGTCCCGCCATCAAAAGCCGCACCATCGATGGCAGCACGCAGGGCTTCCAGTTCACCCTCGTTGCGGAAGGTCTGTTCGCTGTGGACGGCATGACTGAACTGGACAAGCCGGATTTCAGCGGCGGGCTTGACCGTCCTGAGCCAGCGCCTGAGCAGGGCCCA
>JAKPMW010000335.1 GCA_029548715.1 Spirochaetota bacterium
TCCATGGCCTTCTTCCCTGTCATGGGGAGCAATCTTTGCCTGTGCTACTAAAATACTCTTTTGGGGAACAGTGTCCAGTCTGGTACGTGCGCGCGAACGCGCCGTGAGGAATTGTTGCGTATATTTTTGGTCACCCCGCAAGGAGCGCGCAGCATGCCGAGCCAGTCGCCCATTGATCCGGTCCTGAGGCTGTTCCCCAAAAACAGCCTTGAAACCATCCGGCTGGCGTTTTTCGACATGGACCACACACTGATCGACAATGATTGCGATCTCTCCTGGAAGGAATACCTCGTCGACAAGGGGTTGGCGGGCTGGACGGACAGGCTGCGCGGGCGCTGGCACTTCTGGATGTACCGCCTGGGGCGCCTCAACCCGGTGCGCTTCATGCGCTTTCAACTGGCCCAGTTTCAAGGGAAGACCGGGGACGAGATGGCCCCCCTGCTTGCGGAGCACTTTGCCGGATACGTCCTTCCAAAACTCTACCCGGCTGTGCCCGCCATCCTCGCGGACCTGCGCGCCCGCGGGATTCCCTGCATCCTGATCACGGCCACCAACCGCGAGATCGCGGCCCCACTGGCGGCGCACCTGGGGATGGACGGACTTTTGGCGACGCAGCTTGCACGGGATGCGGCCGGCCGCTTTACCGGAAGCGTCGAGGGTGTCTATTGTCTCGGGGCCAACAAACTCCTCCTGATGGAACCCGAGGCCGCCCGACGCGGGCTGGGGCTGGATCAGGTCATGTACTGGGGCGACAGCGGAAACGACATCCCCGTCCTCAAGGCGGTTGGCTTTCCCGTCGCCGCCAACCCGGCCCCCGGACTGCGGACCGAGGCAGTCCGTCAGGGCTGGCCGGTCATCGATTTGGGATAGTCAAACAATCCGGGATACGCAACAGGATAGTGCAATTTATGCAGATCTATCCCGGATTCGCAACACACTATCACGAAACTGTCATGGGTATCCGGGATACGTATTCAATTTTCGTGATGGAGATGGCCAGCAGCCAGTGATGCAGATAGATCGCTTCACCATGCTTATTCTGCACCGTGTAGTATACTTGGGGTGCATGAGCTGTTCACCATACACACCCGGCTCCCCGGGTCTACAGTCCCGCACCATTGACAGATATGACCGGAGGTTCCTCCCATGATTCACTCCCGGGCTTTGGCCCTCATCATGACGGCACTGGCGCTGCTTGGTACGGCCTGTGCCGAAATCGGAACAGACGAAGCTGTCTCCAGCGGCCTGCGCATCACCGACGGGGGGCTGCTTTCCCATCCCTCCCTGGACGAGTTTTGCATCAGCCTGACAAAAACCCCGGATGCCAAAAACATCCTGTATTACGCTGCCGAACGTCCGGGCTACCGCCTGATGCTGCGCACCGTCCAGACGGCCAGCGGCAGTGATGTCTATGCCCGGCCCCAGGTGGTCTCAAACCTGCAAACGACCAACGCAAGCGGGCTGGCCGTCGCGTCGGTTACACGCGCTGACGGCAGCGGGATCAGGGACGAACTCGTCCTCTACTCGACCCCTCTCAGACTGTATCTCTACCGCCACGGCGACGCCGGCCCGACCGAGATCCTCTCCAACAGGCAACCGATCGAGGGTGCCCGGCCCCTGGCCATCATCCAGCCCTCGACCGTCTGTGGCCCGGTCGTGACCAGTGCCAACGAGGTAGCCTTTTTGTATGCGGTCAACCGCACGATCTTTTCCATCAAGGTCTCCGCCGGAGGCCTGGCCAACCTGCCTCTTGAAAACGGCTTTCCCCTGGCGCCCATCAGCCGGGTGCGCACCTTCCCCGGCCAAATCGCTCCCGGCGGATCGGTCGTCCTCCTCTCAGAGATCCCGGCCCTGGCCAAACTGGCCGGGACTAAACCGCTCCCTGTCTCGGTCCTCCTCTTTGCGCTGCGCACGACTGACGGGACGTTTGATATTTTTGCCAGCGATCTCGCGGGACACACCCTGCGTCTCACGCGGGTCAATAGCCCGCGCAACGACCTCTCCCCTGTCTTTGACCCCTCGGACCGCTCCTTTTACATGGTCAGCGACGCCTTTGCACCCGACATCCCCACCCGTTCGCTCAATATCTTCCGCTGGCCGCCTATCGATTTTGATGGCGACATCACCGGCGGAGATACAGGCGAGGGCCTGTCCTCGTCATCTGCCGGCTCCAGCTCAAGCAGTACTTCGGGCGGCACGTCCTCCTCCGCAGCCCCGCTGCCGGAGATGGTGTCCATCCAGTCCACCGGATCGATCGTGATAGGCTGGGATTCAAGTCTCAGCGCAACCCCGCATGAGGTTGCCGGGATCACGGGCTTCGAAATCGGCAAATACGAGATCACCTACAGCCTCTGGACCAATGTGCGCGACTGGGCGCTCGCCAATGGCTATGTCTTTTCAACCAACACGGTAGGGATGATGGGGAGCGGGGAAGCCGTCGGCACACAGACCCCGGCCCATCCTGTCACAGGCGTCAGTTGGCCCGATGTGATCGTCTGGTGCAATGCCCTCTCGGCCATGCACGGGTACGAACCCGTGTATTATGCGGACAACCAAAAAACAAGCCTGCTCAGGGACTCGAATACAATGCCAGAAGTCTACGATCACATGTACGTCGATTGGGGCAAAACTGGCTATCGCCTCCCGACCGAGGCCGAATGGGAGTACGCCGCCCGCCGCAAGACTGATGGATCTTTGCAGGACGGAAACAAGCCATCCGGATATCTTGGAACCGCTATCGATGGAGACCAGAATATTCCTACAGAGTGGGGACTCTATTGCTGGTACGACGGAAATTCCGGTGGATCTACCCAACCGGTCGGAACCAGGACTCCCAACCAGATAGGGCTGTACGACATGAGCGGCAATGTGGCCGAATGGTGCTGGGACTGGGCTGACCCAGATTATGGAACCGGGTCTGAATTCACTGGCCAAGATCCCACCGGACCCAATGATCCCTTATTGTCCGACGGTATGCGTGTCCTCCGTGGTGGTGCCGCCTACTTGACCTACGGCAGCACGTACAACCAGCAGACAGCCTGTCGAGCCAGTCTTCATGGAGGCATACTGGATCCTGAGGTCCACACGGATCTCCCCGCCATCGGCTTCAGGGTCGTGCGCCGACCCTGAGCCTGGCACTCGCAGCACACATGGAGGGGCTGTCCCAAAAGGGCGGCCCTTTTTGTGCCATGGTACTCCCGGAGTCGCATGATGATTTCGTAATACAGTAATGCGACTCCGGGAGTACTCTCGTCACATCTTCCCTCCTTGACGGGCAAGCCTGACTCTGCTACCCTGTCATTACCGGTGAACAACACACCTCTCGCAATGGCTGGAGGCGGTTCACCAGAAAAATGCTGTCCAGGATATCCTTCATGTCGCGCAGCTCATACCGGAAAAACCGTCGCCAGCGTCTCGCCGCCCTCAAGACAAAGATCAGGCTGCAAAACGACTATATCTCGCACCTCGAACGTGTATCCGAAGCCTATACCCATCTTGACGAGCTGTCCCGCGAGGAACTGATCGAGGCTGACCAGATCATCCGGGCCCAGGAAATCATCCAGGAGATGCTGCGGGAAGAAAAAAAGGATGCTGTCGAGACGATCCACGCCCACGAAAGCGTCCATCAGTTGATGTCCGAAGAAAAAAAGATGGCCGACATGACCATCCGGGCGCATGAGCAGGTCGAGGCCCTCGCCACAAAGGAAAAAAAGGACGCGATCGAGACCATCCGCGCCCTGCACAGCATTGAAGAACTCGCTGCCCGCGAGCGGCAGGAGGCCTACCGCTTTATCGAGGCCCAGGACAAGGTCTCCCAGCTCTCGATGCAGGAACTGGTCGAGCGTGACAAGGCCCTGCAGGCCATCCTCAAGGTCAACAGCCGGATCAGCTCGCACCTCGACGAGGATCAGCTTTTGGCCGAAATCCTGGACTCGATGACGGAGGCCCTCGCCGCCACCCACGGCTCGATCTGGCTCTCCTCGACGGCCGGCACCGCCCTGGCGCTCTGCAAGGGCATCAGCCCGGCCGAACTCAAGGGTGACGGAATGCTCCTGCTGCGCACGGCTGTCGAATCAGCCTGCGAATCGGGCAACATGGTCACGCACATGGCCGAGCGCACACCGGGCAGCAAGACCCTCTCCTGGATCATCGTCCCCCTGCGCAACGGCTGCGAGACACTGGGTGCCCTGGCCGCAGTTGCCGAGGCTCCCGGGGCATGGTTTCGCCCCTTCGACCCCGACCTGGCGGCGATCTTTGCCGGTCAGGCGGCGATCTCCCTCGTCAATGCGCGGATGTACAAGCGGATCCGCCAGCAAAACGACGAACTCCTGCGCCTGGGAACGTTAAAGAGCCAGTTTATCGCCCATGTCTCGGATGAATTGACCGACCCGGTCCAGGCCCTTCAGCGCTCGTGGCTCAAGCTCTCCGAATACCACGGGATGTCAGAAGAGGAGCACGCCAAATTCCTTCGTACCCTCAAGGGCAAGCTCGACCGGATCGACACCACCGTTTCACGCATCCTGACCATCACCTCGCTCGAAGAAGAAGCCCGCGAGCTCTTTACCGAAAGCACGAATTTTGAGGCGATCACCGCCGAAGTCCTCGAGCGTCACCGGCAGCATGTTTCGGACATGGGCCTGAGCATCACAACCGGATTTGACCCTGCCTTCGCCCAGTACCGGGCCAATCACAGTATCATCCGTACCGTGCTGGACGAACTGCTTTCAAACGCCATTTACTACAACAAGCCCCGCGGCACAATCGAAATCAGGGGCCGGGTGATGGGTGAATACCTTGTCCTTGATATCATCGATACCGGGCGCGGTATCCGCAGTGAAGAACAAGAGCTCATCTTCCATCAGTTTTACCGAACCGAAGAATCCGGCAGCATGAACGAGGCCGGAGCCGGCCTGGGACTCTTTATGGCCCGCAGTTTTGTCGAACGCTACCAGGGCAGCCTGACCGTCAAGAGTGTCTTTGGCGAAGGCAGTACCTTTACGGCGACGTTTTTGATGCACTGAAGCCGGGTCTGTCCCTGACAGTTTTTTATGGGGAACAGCGTCCTCCCCACTGAATCCGCACATCGCCGACTGTCTGACGCCATCTCCCGCGTCAATCCCCCTGGGCCTGCTCCGGGGAGCGCTCAACGATACCCTGCCCGCCACGCTTGAGGGAAAACGCTTCGGGGGAATGATCAATATGCAGGGCCATCCCGGGGACTGCCGCTTCGAGGGCGCTGCCCAGGGCCTGGGCGATCCGGCGCAGGGTGGGGTGCACCGTCTGCCCACTGCGCATCTCGGCGACATAGACGGCTGAGGGTAATCCCCAGGTGCAGTCGCAGACAACACGATATCCAAACGCCAGATAATACTGCGCCATCTCGGGTGACAGACCGAGCGCCGCCACGGCACGAGCCTGTTCCGCAAGAAGAACCTCTGCCTCCTCCCGTACCTTGTCGGGCAGCATGGCCAGATACCATGGTTCAAAACCGTGACGTGCCGTCAGGAGGGGCATCCGCACCACCCCGTGGCGATGCCGCTGCAGGTCGCGAAACGATCCGTAATCAAGCACAAAGCGGGCGCGGATCTGACCGGCCGCATCAAGCGCCTGGGGGAGATCCGTCTTGACCGGTCGTACGGCCAGCATCTCCCGCCAGCCCGCCAGTTCCGCAGCATCAAACTGTGCCACGGATTGGAAGACCGCTGTCCCGTCAGGATCGCGCAGTTCGTAGCGGCTGTCAGCATATCCTGCAGCCTGGGCCAGCGCTTTCCAGTCACATGAGGTACACCCGCCGGGGAGCACCCCGGCCTGCCGGGTCACCGAAGCAGGCGGCCAGTCCAGATCAATGTATGTGGCCGCCGCTGCCATGGCGCTGCGCCATTGATCCTGGGCCTGATAGCGCTTGCCGCCAAACGAATTGGGATAAGCAGCAACAAGACGCTCCCTGATCAGCGCGGCCAGCTCACGAACCTCGGGCAGCGGATGGCAGACAAGGAGGTCGAGCTTGTCTGCGGCCTGACGAAGGTTTGTATGCCACGAAAGCTGTGTCGTCACACCAGCGGGCAAAAAGGCCCGCATCACGTCAAAACTGCGGGCCCTGAGCGCACGCTCCCAGGCCGCCTGATCTCCCTCTGCCGGATTCCAGGGATGCTCTGCAGCCATGTGCTCGCGAACCGCATCCATCCGGCCTGTATAAAAATCCATCCAGCGATCAAGCACTGCCTTGGACCCCTGTGTCCCGGCAGGATCAAGCAGGGGCTGGCTGGCAAAGTCGATATAGCGGGTACTGGTCTGTTGCCCGCTGTAGAGCGGCCAGTCCTGAACCGCCTTGGCGGCAAGTTCAGAAATACCCTCGAGAAAGATCGTAGTCGAGCCGCAGTCCCCGATCGAACGATGACCATAGCCGATATAAAACCGTTCCATAAACTTCCCCGAGCCACTCTCGCGCACCTTGTCCAGGTGGGTCGTAACACTGGCAGCCGAGCGGCTGTACAGGGCCTGCAGCATGGCCCCATCTTCGGGATTCAGGCTGTCATGGATCAGGACGCGCGGCATGTTCGTCCCCCTTCTCGTCAAGGTCTATGGCGGCTGCCCGTGCGTTTTCGGCGATAATGCGCTCGCGCCGGCTCTGTTCGCGGATAAACTCGATCACTTCATCGCGGGTGACAATCCCTATCACCCGGCCACTCTCGGTCACAGGCAGGTGGGCGATATTGTGCTCGTGGATCAGTTCTTCAATCCGGCGCATCGGGGTTGTCAGTCCCACAGAGACCACCTTGCGTGACATATAGGCGCTGACCGGGGCATGCATCTGGGCATGTTTGCGACCCTTCATGATGTCACGCAGGGTCAGCATCCCGCTCAGCTGGCCCTCGGCATCCACAACGGCAGCACCAGTCTGATTGATCCGTTCGAGAAACATGGATGCTTCCAGCAGGGTCCAGTCATGCCGGATCGAATGCGCAGGGAAGAGCATCACATCCTGTGCCGAACAGGCCGGAATGAGGTCGTTGGTCAATGCCTCGACAAGAAGGTTCCGGATGCCGGATGCATCGGCACCCTTGATGTAGGCCGAAGCGGCAAATTCATGGCCTCCCCCGCCAAAAGGTGCCAGAACCTTGTTGACAAAGATGGACTCTCGATGGCTGCGCCCTACAATCAAAACAGATTTTTCCTTTTTCAGACCAAACACAACAAAGGTGGCATCGGGACTCTCGACTTCGTGCAGTTTTTCGACAATCGCGGCCAGGCCACCCATCTGACCCTCGATGTGCACTTCGGCCAGGACCACAAAATGGCCCTGAATCTCGTGGTACACAAGACTGTTGAGCACCTCGTGAAAAAGGGTAATCTGGGCCTGATCGGAGAGGGGCCGCAAAAAATTTCGCACCAGACGCATGGATGCGCCGCAGGCCCGCAACCATGCCGCCACGGAAAAATCTTCTTCGCTCACGTTGTTGTGCAAAAAATTCCCGGTATCGGCATACATCCCGGTCAGGGCGATGGTCGCCTCATCCTCATCGGGGACGATGCCCCGGGACCGGACTTCAAGCCCCAGCAGGGTCGTATTTGAACCACATTCGTGCTCGTGCAGTCTGGTGGCCGGGATGGTTCCCGCGTCTCCGGCATGATGATCATAGACGATGATCTCCCCGGCAAACTCCTCAAGATTGCTGAAATACTCGTCAATCCTGTTTTTTGTCCGGGTATCCACGACAACGATGCGCAGTATCCGGGCAGGGTCCAGCTCATCAACATGCACCATCCCCATCCGGTTGCCATAGAGGTGGTGCAGGTTACGGGCAACAGGGTGCACCAGGGCGCTGCGCACCAAGGCAGCCCCGGGATAGAGCAGACGGGCCAGGATCATCGAACCAAAACAGTCCAGATCGCTGTTTGTATGACCAATGATGACGGTTATCCCGTCCTCGGGCTCGGCCAAGCCCCGTCCCTGTATGTACCCAAGTGTCAGCATCCGGTAAATGTTAGGTGATGAATACCGGCAATGCAAGAGGGATGCGTGACGCAGTGGACACTTCGGGATGACCGCAGGAATATCCCGCCAGCACATGAAATAGTGCACATGCCTGATGCGTGTCCGGTGCGACATGCACGATATCGAGTAATGGCAGAGAAAGCGGAACCGTGTTAGACTGGTGTGCAAGCGGTCTGATCAGCATCCGCACTACCAGAGTCGAGGAGCAAACTCATGCGCATAGCCTTTCATGGTGCAGCCGGTTCGGTTACAGGCAGCAATCACCTTGTCCAGACTGAAGGTGGCACCTTCATGATTGACTGCGGGATGTTTCAGGGGCCAAAGGAAATCCGCACCCGTAACCATCTTGCCTTCGCCTACGAACCCGGCTCGATTGATGCTGTCATTGTCACCCACGCGCACATCGACCACTCCGGTCGCCTGCCCCGCCTGGTCAAGCAGGGATACAAGGGTCCCATCTACACAACCCCGGCCACGGCTGAACTCCTGCGCATCCTCCTGCTGGACTCGGCCCACATCCAGATGTCGGACAGCAGTTGGGAAAACAAAAAACGCAAACGCAAGGGGCAGGAGCTGATCCAGCCCCTCTATGATGACCAGGATGTCGAGGCCACCCTCAAGCTGGTTCGCCCCGTCGCGTATCACACCCCATTTCAGGTGCTCTCCAATGTACGCGCCACCTTTCATGATGCAGGCCATATCATGGGAAGCAGTTTTCTCGAGCTTGCGATCACCGAGCATGGAATCACCCGAACCCTGATCGGCGGCGGAGATCTTGGCCGCTCGCATCAGGCCATTATCGGAGATCCCGAGGTGGGCGAACGGGCCGACATGATCATGATCGAATCAACCTACGGCAACCGGCGGCACAAGAATGAGGATGATACCAATGCCGAGTTGATCGCCATCCTCAAGGAGGTGGTGGATACAAAGGGGACCCTCCTGATCCCGGCCTTTGCCGTCGGTCGCACCCAGGAAATGCTCTACCGCCTCTTTGA
>JAKPMW010000362.1 GCA_029548715.1 Spirochaetota bacterium
CAGCGGTGAAATGTACTCGACCCCATCCGCAAAAACCCCCACAGTAATATTGGTGTTCCCGACATCAAGTCCGATCAGCAATTCGCACCTCCCCCGCAGTAATCGGGATCAGCCTGTCATAACCGTCCCGCACGAGGGCCCGCCCCTCATCATCCATCCCCTCAAGAGTCCCTGTCCGGGTGGCTCCGAATCCGTCCTCGAAGGCAACCTCGCAGCCGACACCGAAGAGATGGCGCCTTGCCCGACCCAGAATCGCGCGAAACAGCCCCCGGCGCAGGGCCGCATAAACCAGGTCCAAAGACTCGAGAATCCGCCCCAGGAGCTCCCCGTGTTCCACCTTGCAACCGAGTTCAAGCGAGAGGGCCGTCGGCCTGCGCCGGAATTCGTCTGCCTGAGGGGGAACTTTCTCCCAGTTGGTATTGATCCCAATCCCGACCACATACTCATTGGTCGCACAGGACTCAATCAGGATTCCACAGACCTTCTTCCCGTCAACCAGAACATCATTGGGCCATTTGAGACGGGCATCAAGCCCATAGAGTCTGCGCAGGACCTGCACAACCGAAACCCCGGCCGCTATCGAAATCCGCTCGCGGGCGGCAATCTCCCCCGCCTCAGGCCTGAGGATCACGCTCAGATACAACCCGCCCCCGGCCGGGGAGATCCACTCCCGCCCAAGCCGCCCCCGGCCGGCCGTCTGTTCAACAGAGACGACCACAGTGCCTTCAGCCTCACCGGCCACAGCCAGATCGCGGGCTACACGGTTGGTTGAATCAATACTCTCGAACTCCCGAAGCACCCGGCCGACAGTGGAAATTCGCAAGCGGCCATAGATACGTGCGTACACGCAACCCTCCCGTGAGAACCGTCCGGTTCTCCCCGAAAATTTAGTCATGCAGAAAAGACAATTAATTTCTTTCATTCCCTCCGGGTTATAGTAAATTTTTGACACGGAGTATATCGGTTGCCTGTTTTTTAGGCAGTTGCCTGTTTTTTAGGCACCGGGTCGTACTCCAGCAAGGAGGATTCATGAGCCATCCAGGTCTCTACAGCCCGAGTTACGAACACGACAACTGTGGTGTCGGCTTTGTCGCCAACATTGACGGCCGCCGCGAACACGCCATCATCGAGCATGGCCTCTCTGTTCTCGAAAACCTGATCCACCGGGGCGCAGTCGGCGGGGACGGAAAAACGGGAGACGGGGCCGGCATGCTCGTCCAGATTCCTGACGCCTTTTTCCGCCATGTCACCGCAGCAGACAAGCTCGTTCTCCCCCCGGCGGGAGAATACGGCGCAGGAATGCTGTTTGTCGAACGCACCGGCGACGCAGCCGCCCTCGGGCAAAAAGCGCTCAAGCTTGCCGCCGAGGAACTGGGGATTCCCTGGATCGGGCTGAGGACTGTTCCCACCGATCCTGACTGTCTTGGTGAAATTGCGCTTGCGGGCATGCCGCACATCCTGCAGTTTTTCGTCGGGATGCCCGCCACCGCCCGCCCCGGCGATGACTTTGAACGGCGTCTCTATCTGATGCGCCGGACTGCAGAAAAAAAGATGGCGGCTGCCGGTTTCGGACGGGACGCATTTTATGTCTGCAGTCTCTCAAGCCGTACCATCGTCTACAAGGGTCTCTTTGTCGGTGCCCAGATTCGCCAGTTTTATCCGGACCTGAGTTCTCCCGATTTTACCAGTTGCCTGGCCCTGGTCCACCAGCGCTACAGCACCAACACCTTTCCTACCTGGTCCCTGGCCCAGCCCTTCCGCTTCGTGGCCCACAACGGCGAGATCAACACCCTGCGGGGAAACATCAACAAGATGCGGGCCCGGGAAAGCACCATGAGTTCACCCCTGTTCGGGGATGAGATCGAGCGCATCCGCCCGGTCATTGACCCGGCCGGGAGCGATTCGGCCATCTTCGACAATGTGTATGAACTCCTGGCACGCTCAGGGAGATCCATCGAACATGCGATGATGATGATGATCCCCGAGGCCTTTGGCGTCAAATACCACATCAGCCAGGACAAGCGGGCCTTTTACGAGTACCATGCCAACTTTATGGAACCCTGGGACGGCCCGGCGGCCATGGTCTTTACGGACGGGACCCGCATTGGTGCCACCCTCGACAGAAACGGCCTCCGCCCCTGCCGCTACACCCTGACCTCGGACGGTTTCATGGTCCTGGCTTCGGAGTGTGGTGTTCTGGATATCGATCCGGCACGCATTGTCAAAAAGGGCCGCCTGATGCCCGGCAAGATGTTTGTGGTGGACACCGTCGAGGGCCGCCTGATCGACGACAACGAAATCAAGTCACGCATCAGCCGGCAAAAGCCCTACAGGCACTGGATTGACCGCAACCGGATCGAACTCAAGGGCCTCTTCGGCTCACCCACCTCGGCCAGACCCGATCTGGAACTCCTGCGCACCAAGCAGGTCCTCAACGGGTACACTTTCGAGCAGATCGAGCATGTCCTCCGGCCCATGGCGCAGGACGGGCAGGAGCCGGTCAGCTCGATGGGTACCGATGCGTCCCTGGCAATACTCTCAAAAGAGCCACAACTGCTTTTCAACTATTTCAAGCAACTCTTCGCCCAGGTAACCAACCCCCCCATCGACCCCATCCGCGAAGGACTGGTCATGACATTGACCAGTTTCATCGGCCGCGACAGAAACCTGCTGGACGAGACACCCGAGCACTGCCGAAAACTCAAGCTGCCCCACCCGATCCTGACCAATGACGATCTCGAACGCATCAAGACCTCGTCCCGTCCCGATTTCAGGGCCAGTGTCCTCCCTGCTGTCTTTCCCGCAGACGGCGGCGACCACGCACTTGAGCAGGCACTGAAGGAACTGTGCATCAATGCGGTCCAGACCGTCGAGCAGGGTGCCGATGTCCTGATTCTTTCGGATCGCAGGGCGGATGAAACCATGGCCCCGATCCCCTGCCTGCTCGCAGCGGCCGCGGTTCACCACCACCTGATCAAAAAGGGCCTGCGCTCGCAGACGGGGATCATCGTTGAATCTGCCGAGCCCCGCGAGGTGATGCACTTTGCCCTCCTTGCCGGCTACGGTGTCAACGCGGTCAATCCCTGGCTTGCCTTCGAAACGATAACATCCCTTGTCGAACGCGGTGCACTCGGGAGTGATGCCCCTGACAGCGACGAGGCAATTGACCACTACATCACCGCCATCAAGAAAGGGCTGCTCAAGATATTTTCGAAAATGGGGATCTCGACCCTGCGCTCATACCAGAGCGCCCAGATCTTTGAAGCCGTCGGTCTCTCATCCGAGCTGATCGAGCACTATTTTACCAACACCCCCAGCAGAATCGGGGGGATCGGCCTGCGGGAGATACAGCACGAAATCCTCATCCGCCATCGCCGGGCCTGGGCACCCAACCGGGTCAGCGACCTGCCGCCGATCGGCGGCCACCACCGCGTCCGGGTCAAGACTGAGCAACACCTCTGGACACCTCAAACCATCCGCGACCTGCAGCTTGCCGTGATCAATAACGACAGGGAAAAATATCGCACGTACGCACGCTGGATCAACGAGCAGGAGGATCACGCCTGCACCCTGCGCGGGCTCTTCCGCTTCAGACAGGGTACTCCTGTCCCCCTTGACGAAGTCGAGCCGGCATCCGCCATCATGAAGCGCTTTGCCACGGGCGCCATGTCATTCGGCTCAATCAGCCGCGAAGCCCATGAATCCCTGGCGATTGCGATGAACATGATCGGGGGAAAGAGCAACACCGGAGAGGGCGGAGAAGAGGCCAGCCGCTTTCATCCGCGGCCCGACGGGACAAGCGCCCGCAGCGCCATCAAGCAGGTAGCCTCGGCCCGCTTTGGCGTCACCGCCGAATACCTCGTCAATGCAGATGAAATCCAGATAAAGATGGCGCAGGGCGCAAAACCCGGCGAGGGCGGCCAGCTTCCCGGACACAAGGTCGACAAGATCATTGCCAGCGTGCGTCACTCAACCCCCGGTGTAACCCTGATCTCGCCCCCGCCCCACCACGATATCTACTCCATCGAGGACCTGGCGCAACTGATCTTTGACCTGCGCTCGATCAATCCCCGGGCCCGGATCTCGGTCAAGCTGGTCGCCGAGGCGGGTGTCGGGACGGTTGCCGCAGGCGTTGCCAAGGCCGAGGCCGATATGGTCCTGATCAGCGGCCATGATGGCGGAACCGGCGCCTCCCCGATGTCAAGCATCCTTCATGCCGGAATACCCTGGGAACTCGGTCTTGCCGAAACCCAGCAGACCCTGGTCAAAAACCACCTGCGCGACCAGATTGTCGTCCAGGCTGACGGCCAGATGAAAACGGGCAGGGATGTGGTCATTGCAGCACTCCTTGGGGCCGAAGAATTCGGCTTTGCCACCGCACCCCTTGTCACCCAGGGCTGCATCATGATGCGCAAATGCCATAAAAACACCTGCCCGGTCGGAGTGGCCACCCAGGACGCCGAGTTGCGCAAGAAATTCCGCGGTCGCCCCGAATACCTCGTCAACTTCTTTACCTTTGTAGCTGAAGAGATCCGCGAACACATGGCCTCCCTTGGCTTCCGTACCATGGAAGAGATGATCGGCCGGTCGGACTGTCTCGAAACACACCGCGAGGCACTGGACTGGAAAACTTCTTCCATTAATTTTGCCGCGATTCTTGAAGCCGGGGTCCCGGGTGATCCATCCCAGCGACGCTGTACCAGACCACGCAGGCATGATATCGAGACGGCACTCGACCGTGAGCTCCTTGAAATCACCGCACCTGCCGTTTCGGCAAAGACAAGGATCGAGCACTCCATGCCGGTCAGGAATTCGCACCGCACGGTTGGCGCCCTCCTCTCGGGCCGGATCGCGAGAGAGTACGGCGATGCCGGCCTCCCGGACGGGACCATCCGCATCCGCTTTACCGGGTCTGCCGGCCAGAGCTTCGGCGCATTTCTCTGCCGGGGGGTTGAATTTGTTCTCGAAGGCGAATCCAATGACTACCTCGGCAAGGGGCTTTCCGGGGGGATAATCACCGTCATCCCTCCCTCCGGCGCAGGTTTTCGTCCCGAGGACAACACAATCGCCGGCAACACCCTCCTCTACGGAGCCACTTCAGGCAAGGTGTTCATCCGCGGCATGGTTGGCGAGCGCTTTGCCGTCCGCAACAGTGGTGCCATAGCCGTGGTAGAGGGTGTCGGCGATCATGGTTGTGAATACATGACAGGGGGAACAGTGGTCGTCCTCGGAAAAACCGGACGCAACTTCGCCGCCGGCATGAGCGGCGGAATCGCCTACGTGCTGGACAACAACCAGCTCTTTGACACCCTCTGCAATCTCGACATGGTCGATATCGAGCCAGTAACTGCCCCGGCGGATATTGAACGACTGAAAGAACTGATCACCGAACACGAACTGCGCACAGGCAGCCGTCTGGCCGGAAAAATCCTGGCCGAGTGGCGCGAAGCCCTGCCCCGCTTTGTCAAGGTCATGCCACAGGATTACAAAAAAGCTCTCCTGGCCCAGTTGCAGGACGAGCACAAAGACACGGAATCCGTGGCCGTCACAGAGGAGGTGTTTACAAAACATGGGTAAGCCAACCGGATTCATGGAATACGCACGCGAGGTCTGGGCCGAACAACCGCCCACCGAACGCATCAGGCACTATCGGGAATTCCACAAGGATATCCCTTTTGAACGTCTCCGGCTTCAGGCCGCCCGCTGCATGGACTGCGGGATACCCTGGTGCCACTCGCACGGCTGCCCTCTGGGAAACCTGATCCCCGACTGGAACGACCTGCTCTGGCAAAACAGGCTTCCCGAGGCACTTGAGCTACTGCACCACACCAACAATTTTCCCGAATTTACCGGGCGGGTCTGCCCGGCGCCCTGCGAAAAGGCCTGCACGCTCTCACTCAATGATGATCCGGTCTCCATCAAGCTCATCGAATGTGAGATCATTGACCGCGGATTCGAGGCCGGCCTTGTCCAGTCCCGCCCACCCCGGATCGAGACGGGAAAACGCGTGGCAATCATCGGATCTGGTCCTGCAGGCCTGGCTGCCGCCCAGCAGCTCAGGAGGGCAGGACACACGGTCACCGTCTTCGAGCGCGATGATGAACCGGGCGGACTCCTCCGCTTCGGGATTCCTGACTTCAAGCTTGAAAAGCACCGTATCCGCCGACGGATTGAGCAGATGCAGGCCGAGGGGGTTGAGTTCGAGTGCGGAGTGGATGCAGGCGAGGATATCTCGGCCAACTATCTTACGCGCCACTTCGACGCCATCCTGCTGGCCTGTGGAGCAAAGACCCCACGCAACCTTGACATCCCGGGCCGCAATCTCCCCGGGGTGCATTACGCGATGGATTTTTTGTCGCAAAACAACCGGCTCGTCTCGGGCTTGCCGGTCGCACAGGAACAGCTCATCAGTGCCCGGGGAAAACGTGTCGTGGTAATCGGCGGCGGGGATACCGGCTCGGACTGCGTCGGGACCTCCATCCGCCAGGGCGCCACCCACGTACTCCAGATCGAGGTCCTGCCCAAGCCCCGGGAACACGCCGGAACCAGCAACCCGTCCTGGCCTGACTGGCCCAATATCCTGCGAACCTCGACGTCACATGAAGAAGGCTGCGAGCGGCGCTGGGGTATTTCAACATCCGAATTTAAGGGAAGCGGCCGGGTTGAGGAGATGGTTATTGAAGAGGCCGACTGGAATTTCGAAGCCGGCAAGCCCCCGGCAATGACTCCGCGTCCTGAAACCAGATCAACCATCAAGGCCGATCTCGTCCTGCTGGCCATGGGCTTTGTCCATATCGAACACGGCCGGCTCGTGCGCGAGCTGGGCGTGGAGCTGGATCAGCGGGGCAATGTGCGCTGCGACACCATGGGTGCCACCTCCGTCCCGGGCGTCTTTACCGCCGGAGACAGCGCCCTGGGCGCATCCCTCGTGGTCCGGGCTATCGCCACCGGCCGCAAGGCCGCCATCGGAATGGACCGCTACCTGACGGGAGACTCGCTCCTGCCGGATACGACCCTGCTCTGGTAAGAATTGTATTGCTGAACAGTCTCAGTTCCGAAAGGGCCGCACGGCACCCACAAGGGTGCCGTGCTTTTTTATGGAAATAGTGCGCACCTCTGCGCTCGCGGCGGATATGTATAGGGAAAGATGGACTTGAAGAGCAATCAAGCGTCAACTATACTAAGGGGAGATGAGGAATGCATACCATGAAGCGTAGTGGCACATACGGAAAAACAGCCGCCCCGAGCAACCTGCACATCGAGCGGATCGTCAGACGTGTCCTCAATCGAAGGCCTGTCGAATGGCCGTACCACGAGGATATACATCTGACCCACAAAATATTCGAACGACTGGTCCGGCTTGAAAGCGAGTCCGGCCATATCCGGCTGGCATTGTCATCCACCGTCACTACGCTTGAAAAGCGCATTGACCAGTCCCGGGAAGAGACGCATGCCCGCTTCGCCGAGCTGCGCGAAGACATCAATGCCCGGTTTTCCGCGGTCGAGGCCCGCCTGGATGCTCTGGACACCCGCTTCTCAGCGGTCGAGGCCCGCCTAACGCCCCTGGATGCCCGGCTTTCAACACAGCGCGAAGAGACGAACACCCGCTTCGTCGAGCTCCGAAAAGACATGGATGCCGGCTTCGCCGAATCCAAGGCACGGGATGCAGCACTCGAAGCAAAAATGAACATCGGCTTCGCCGATGCCGAAGCACGAGATGCAGCCCTCGAGGCAAAAATGAACATCGGCTTCGCCGAGTCCAAGGCACGCGACGCAGCCCTTGAAACACAAATGAACACCCGTTTTTCCGCCATGGACAGACGCTTTTCAGATCTTCAGTGGTTTATCGGTATCGGTTTTGGCCTGCTGACCGCCCTGATGACAATGTTCAAATTTGTATAGGCTGTCGCGCCAAGGCTCGGCACCCGGACACAGATTGCAAAATCGTCATGTGTATCCCGGATACGCATGACAGTATTGTAAAAAACGAAGCCCCTCCCGAACGGGAGGGGCTTCAGTACGCACCACTCTGTCTTTCAGACAAGTGCGCTCAGTTGGTAAAGTCGATCAGATCCGCCAGCTCGGGATAGTCGATAAAGGGGTTGCGGTTTTTCTGGTACTGCTGCACCCCATTATTTCTATCCTGTTCCTTTTGACTGACCGGATCGGCCGCATGCCACT
>JAKPMW010000365.1 GCA_029548715.1 Spirochaetota bacterium
ACTGCAATACGTGGTGTACTGTTTTTCATTTCTTGTCTCCTGCCCGTTGATCAACACTATGGAATATACGTAGATTATAAAGCTGCAATACAGGTGTCACAATCATGAGACCGCGCCCAGGATCACATCGGCTATCTGCCGCTGCTCTGCTTCGGTGAGATACGGGTGCATGGGAAGTGAAAAGATCTTGCCTGCCTTGTCTTCGGAAACGGGATAATCGCCTGGCTTGTGCCCCAGATAGGCGTAGGCGCCCTGGAGATGGAGCGGCCTGGGATAATAGATGGCTGTTGGTACTCCCTCTTTCTTCAAAGCATCGAGGATCTCGTCTTTTTTTTCGCTCACCAGCGAGTACTGCGCCCATGCGCTCAGAGAGCCTTCTCTGACGAGAGGCGTCTGGATGTGTGGATTATCGTTCAGGAGATTCGTATAGCGGTTCGCCACATCCTGCCTGAGCACCATCTCCTCGGGGAAGATCTCGAACTTGGCCAGCAGGATCGCAGCCTGCAGGGTGTCACACCTGCCGTTGATCCCGATCCGGATGTTGTCGTACTTGTCCGAGCCTTTTCCGTGCACCCTCACCGAGGCCATCTTTGCATAGAGGGCGTCGTCATCGGTGAAGACCATGCCGCCGTCTCCATAGCAGCCAAGCGGCTTGGCCGGGAAGAACGAGGTTGCCGCCGCGTCCGCCAGGGCGCACGCCTTTTTCCCCTTGTACTCGGCCCCGAACGACTGGGCCGCGTCCTCGATGACGAACAGGCCCTTCTTTGCTGCCAGGGCATTGATCCGGTCATAGTCCGCCGGCTGGCCGAACAGGTCGACAGAGATGACGCCGCGCGGCCTCAAGCCCTCGAACCCCTGGGGCAGGGGGTGAATCTCCGGATCTTTGTTTTCCAGGGCGGCTACGGCCTTTTCGAGCAGAGCGGGATCGATGTTGAAGGTGTCAGGCTCGATGTCCACGAACACCGGGGTTGCGCCCAGCAGCGAGATCACCTCTGCCGTGGCCACAAAGGTAAAGGGGCTCGTGAAGATCGCATCGCCCGGTCCCACGCCATATGCCATCAGCGCCATGAGGAGCGCGTCTGTCCCCGATGAACACGAAACCGCATGCCTGGCGCCCGTATAGCCAGCCAGCCTTTGTTCCAGCTCCTTGATCTCGGGGCCCATGATGTATTGACCATGTGCGAGGACACGGCTGATATTTTCCTGAACCGCGGCAAGGATTCTCTGCTGCTGCGCCTTCAAGTCTATGAACTGTATCGCCATTTTTCCTCCTCGATTTTTGACAAGGCTCCGCCAGTGCAGGTGAGTTCACGGCGTTGCAATGCCCATCAATTGTAAATTTATTTCCAGCAAAGCTGGGAATGACATATATCATACAAGGAGACAAATCAAGCCCGAGGGAGGGGTGAAACCTCATGTATGATCAATTCCTTGGGCGTGGAGGCTACCCCTAAAACCAGGGAATAATCAAGCAAATAATCAGCTGGGCGGGCACGAAACCTCTACACGGGGATCCCATCAAACGGCCTGAAACGCCGGTTTATGTTGAATACATCACTGCAGCAGAATTTCTATATCACTGATGGGGTATGCCATGCAGGGGTGGATATAGCCGAACTGCCGGTCCGACTTCCTGAGCTTGACCCCTTCGGGCTGAAACACCTTGCCCTTGAGGAGCTTGGTCCTGCACAGGCTGCACTCCCCCGACCGGCACAGGGAGGGGATGACGATCCCGCTGCGCTCCAGGGAGTTCATGAGAGGCTCGGTGCTGCGCACCGTGATGGTCTTTCCGCCTTTCGTGCTGACGCTCACCGTGGCATCCGCATCGATATACTCCGGCCAACCCTGGCATGCGGTGACGTTCTTTGGCGGGCCGTACATCTCGATCCGTATCCGTCTGCCGGGCACACCGAGGCCGGCGAGCTCCTTCCGGCAGAAGGTGTACATGGCTTCGGGACCGCAGAGAAAGAACATCCTGTCCGAGAGATCGCCGAGCACTTCCTCCATCAGACCGGCCGAGATGAACCCGGTGCGGCCCTGATACCCTTGAGGCGGGTCCGAAATCACGCTGGTCCAGGTGAAATTGGAATGCCTGCGGGAAAGGTCTTCGATCTCCTGCCCGAAGATGATGTCGTCGGGCGACTGGCTGCCGTAGAAGAGATGAATGCGCCGGTCCAGCCCCCTGCCCGCGACCTCGCGGATCATGCTCATGAAGGGTGTGATCCCGCTGCCGCCCGCGATGAACACGAGGTCCCGGCCGTGAATGAGCGGGTTGTAATAGAAATTCCCGGCAGGAGAGCTGCTCGCGAATTCATCGCCCGGCTTGGCCTCGTCCAAAAGATACTCGGACACGAACCCGTCGCCCACCCTGCGCACCGTGACGTCATAGTAGCCGACCTGGCTGGGAGGCGAGGACATGCTGTAGTCCCTGCTCGTGACCACGCCGCCGATCTCCACCACCAGGCTGATGTACTGGCCGGCCTGAAACGGCGGCAGGTAGCCCTGTACGGGGACCAGACGCAGGGTTTTCGCGGACCTGGTCTCGTCGATGATCTCCGATACGCGGAGCCTCAGTTTTTTCGGGTGGAGCATGTCCAGTATGGAATCGAGCCGCCCCCTCTGTGCGCTGTAATCAAATCCGTATTTCTTCAGGACAGCGATCTCGCTCTCGATGTCCTGGTAGCCTTCGATGTCGTGAATCACGTCTTTCAAGCTCATGGTTTTCCTCCCCTTACTTTTTCGCCATGGATTTCAGGATCCCCTTCGCCGCGGACCTGCCCGATGTCAGCGTCGGCTGGAAGCCTCCCTGCATCGCCCATGCGCCGGCAAAGTACAACCCCTGGACAGGAGACCTGTTGGCCATGAAATACTGGGTGTCCTTGGTATACTGGTCATGGCCGTAGATGGCCCCGCCCAGGTGCCCCAGATAACGCAGGTGCGTCATGGGGGTGGCGATCTCCATCTCCTCGATGTGGCCTCTGACACCGGGGAAAACCTTTTCCGCA
>JAKPMW010000378.1 GCA_029548715.1 Spirochaetota bacterium
CGCGCTTTCTGGCCGGGCTCGAGCTTCCCGCCAGTTCAGTCCTCGCCAGCAGGACCCGAACCGACTGGTACCGCCGGCATGCCCGCTTGATCACCGCCGCCTGGGCACACTATCGGCAGACGACCACCCAGCCCCTTGGCGAATGGGCCCGGCGGCAGCGACTGGCCGGGCACAAGCGCGTGCTCTATCCCTTTGCCGGCCCCGATCTCGTCAACGCCCTGACCATCTTTCCCGCTGCCGAAAGCATCCTCCTCTTCGGGCTCGAGCCTCCAGGGCAACTGCCCGACATCGCGACCATGGGCCGGGCTTCACTTGAGGCCGGCCTGGACGCTGTGCGCGGGACTCTTACCACCTTTTTGACAGCCAACCATTTTTTCACCCGCGAGATGGGCCGGCGCATGGACGCGACCTCGCTTGCGAGTGTCAGCGGACTCTTTCTGTTTTTTCTGGCGGCTTCGGACTGCGAGGTGCTGCGCCTGAGTCCGATCGCCCTTGGAGCCACCGGACAGATCGAACCAGGCCGGGACAGTGACAGCCTGATTGATCCGGCCAGTTCGCCACGCCAGCGAATCCCCGGGATTGAGATACTCTTCAGGAAGAACAGCGGTCCGGCCAGGACGATCCGCTATTTCATGCTCGATGTCTCGGATGCGGCATTGGGCGTACACTCGCCCGGATTTGCCGGATTCCTCCGCAGCGGTGGCAGGTATGCGACCATCCTCAAGGCGGCCTCATACCTCCTGCATCGGGATTCCCGCCGCGATGATCCGCCCCACTTTGCCACGCTGCGGGAGATCCTGCTTGGCCAAAGCGACATCATTATCCAGGACGATTCGGGGATTCCACTCCGGTTTTTCAGGCAGGCCGACTGGCGGCTTGCCTTTTTCGGCAAGTACACGCAACCCGTCCCCGAATTTGCGCACCGAATGCAGCAGGATTTGTGGGACAGGATGTGCTACACTTCGGGTGGACCGCTTCCGTTTTTTTTCGGCTATGATCGCAGGCCGGGGGCGGCCAATGTCATGATTGCAGAACGGACCCGTTAGGGGGCGTTCGGGAGAACCGCAATGTTCAAGGCCTTGTGTCTGGGAGTTGTACTCGTGTTTGTGCTTTCCGGGTGTGCGTCGGTTGAAACCAAAGGTGAGCCTGCCCTGACACCGACGGCCAAAAACATCTTCATCTACAGTTCGGGCGGCGGTGTTGTCGCGGGTGATGTCGATCCGGCTGCCATCGGTTCCGGTCGCCTGCGCTTTCCTCCGACGGCCAAAAACATCAAGCTTTATCACGACAACGAGGTCCTCAAGTGGTTTACCATCCAGATGTCGCCCCGGGCCAATGAGCGGGATGCCCCAGCGCACGAGAAGTACCAGTTGATCGGGTTCCCCCTGCCGGGAGAGGGACGGGTCTCCTTTGAGTATGCCTTGCCCGAGATTACCTGGCTGCCGCTCCTGACGGCATCCATCCTTGACAAAAAGACAGTGGCCCTGCGGGTCCAGGCTGCGATCACCATGGGCGCCAATCAGGCCTTCGAAAAGTGCAACCTGACCCTGGTGCTCAACAATGCCATGAGCCTGCAGAGCCTCTCGGGCCAGACCTTCAATCTCAACTCGTTTGATCTCTTTCCCTACCGCAATGTCATGTACAGCCTGGAGAACCGCAATGTCGACTACAG
>JAKPMW010000394.1 GCA_029548715.1 Spirochaetota bacterium
GCGTCCAGCCAGACAGTCCTGAGCGTTCATGTTTGACGTTCGTTTGTTTCCCTGCCGGGATTGACAGGCCATGCCCCGGCGGGATAGACTGGGGTATCAGCAGGAAGCAGGTGGTCCCATGGCAACGCGCAGGCAGACAGGCCAAAATGGCATCGTGCAGGGAGCAATCCTTTTTGTGGCGGCCGAGTGCCGGGGGATGGCCAAGATCGGTGGACTGGGCGATGTCGTGCGCGATCTTGCTGCAACCTACCGGATGATGGGACAGGATGTATCCGTGATCATGCCCCTGTACGGAATTCTTGAGTGCCAGGCCGAGCAGATGGCAGAGTATGCTGTTTCATTTGCGGGGAAGTCCTGGAATACGGGCCTGCTCAAAACCACACTTCCGGATGGTGTTCCGGTCTGGCTCGTCTCGCAGCCCGACTGGTTTGACGGGACCTACCGCACGGTCTATGTTGACAGCAGCCGGCTTGGACACGGTCCGTTTGAGGATGATGCCACGCGGTTTGCCTTTTTTTCCGCAGCAGTGGCCGAAATTGTCAAATCAAATGAAGGATTTTCATCTGTCCGTGTCTTGCATTGTCATGACTGGCATACCGGACCGCTTTTGACCCTGCTTGCGCACGAAAAGCGGTACACCGAACTGCGAAGCAGGCTGAAAACGGTGTTTACCATTCACAATCTTGATTACCAGGGATCACGCCCCTGGCAGGGGATGGAAGGTGGCCGCCCGGGGAGTTTTGGAAGCTGGTTTCCCGCTCTCTGTGGGAGCCTGCTCAACAGTGGCAAGGCCGAACTGTATGCAGATCCCAATAATCCGTCTTGCTATGACCCGATGCGGGCCGCAATTCGCCTTGCAGATATGGTGACCACCGTCTCCCCGACCTATGCCCGGGAAATCACCATGCCGGACGAGCCCGAGAGCAATTTTGTCGGTGGACGGGGGCTCGAATCCGACCTGGGGACCCTGGCGGCCGCCGGACGTCTGCCGGGGATTCTCAACGGGATCGATTACAGCCAGCACGATCCGAAGCAGCTTGAGGTCCCCTATGATGCGGACATGGACGGGTGGCGGCAAAAGCGCATCCTTGGCAGGGAGCGCTTTGTTGACGGGATACCTGGCTGGGTCCGTGCCCTCGCCGAAAAGCACGGACCGCGGTTTGCCAATCGCGAACGCATTCTCGATGCCGTGGCGCATTTTGAGCCCCTTCTCTGGAAAAACCGGGCCCTCTTTGTTGCGGTTACCCGCACGGTTGCCCAAAAATTCGGAATCCTGTTTAGCGGCATGAAGGATGGCCGGACCCTGCTTGAGCATATTCTTGACCGGCCCCTGGCCCTGATTGTACTTGGGACCGGCGAACTGGACGGCTGGCTTGATTCGCTGATGCAGCGGCCAAATGCGCTCTTTCTCAATCTCTTTGATGCGGCTGCGGCGACCAGACTGTACGGGGCCGGAGATGTGTTTTTGATGCCATCCGATTTTGAGCCGTGCGGAATCAGCCAGTTGATCAGCATGCGCTACGGGTGCCTGCCCCTTGTGCATGATATCGGCGGGTTGCACGATACGGTTGCCCATGGCGAGACCGGCTTTATCTACGGGGGCGGGAGCCTGCATGCCCAGCAAAAAACCCTGCTCTCTCTTGTGGATGATGTGATCTGGTTGCGCGAAAACCGTTCAGGACGCTGGGCAGAGATGCAGGAAAAGGCGATGCGCACCCGGTTTGCCTGGCCGACCCAGGCCGAACGCTACCTCCAGCTCTATGCGTCCATCACGAAGCAGGGAGCAGATCCGTCAGCCTGAAGCGGGCTCCAGCGATTGCTTGCAAAATCAAGAATCTCGCCGGGACGCAGGGCCGCCTTGTACCCCATCGAACTGTGTCCCCTGATCCAGTATCCGAGGTGGTAGTACTCTCGCCCGCTTTCCCGGGCGAAGAGGGCCTCGCGCAGCATTGAGAGTGTTCCCGGCGAAGAGGCAGCACAGGCCGGATCCCAGGAAAAGTAGATCGAGGAGAGGTTTCGTCGTCCGGCGTCAAGCCAGCCGCAACCGATCAGGCGATTGTCGGGCAGAAAGAGGCCGTGAACCAGCAGGGGGGCCGGGCTGGAAACAAAGCTGGCATGAAAGGTCTCGGGTGCAAGAGGCCCCTGACCATAGCGGGTGCGGGAAAAGGCATTGTGGATCTCCAGCGCTTCGAAAAAATACTGCTCGACAAAATCGCGAGGGGCAAAAAACCGTGACTGGATATGAGCTGACTTGCGGACAAGCCTTCGTTGCGAATGCGAGAGCGAGAGGTGCATGACGGGGATCCTGAGGGGCAGGCAGAGGCTGCATCCGGGGCAGTCATTGCGGAAGTATTGCTGCCCAAAGTGGCGCCAGCCCGAATCAAGCAGGCGGTCGCAGTCATCCGGGTCAAGCGGAGCCTTTCTGCTGAAAACGGAGGGCGCAGATGGCATGGGCTGTCCGGGGAAGTATGGGCAGGGCGTGACGGGAAAACGGATCGGAGCGTGACCGCCCTGGTCCGGCGCAATCTCTTCCATCAGGGCACTGGTTATTCGGTTATGGAAAGAGTGACCAGGCGGGTGGTGACGCCGGGGAGTGCGGCCAGCTCTTCGTTAAGGGCGACATGGTCTCCTGCGGCCCCTGTCAGCTCAAGCACAATCAGCCCGCTGTTTGAGCAGGCATCACCTCCGGTTTCGTGCAGTCCGAGGCGGGTCCGGATGGTGCAGCCGTTTTCGGTCAGGATGCGCTGGACCTGGGATGCATGCTCGGTCCGCTGGGAGACAAGGACAAGAAGGATTGTGCGTTCCATGATGGCGGGCTCCAGTTGCGGGGATGATTTGAGTATCCTGCCCCGCAGTGGTTTCGTCAAGTCCCGATCCTGTTTTGTGTCAACGATCCGATTATGGAGTACTGCGCAGGGTATCCCGGCGAAGACCCTCGCGGGGGAAGGATGGTCATCCGTCCCTGGTCAGGTTCCGGTCAGGGCCAGTCCGGTTGCGAGCGGGCAGTCTGCCTCACCGGCTGCAATCCGGTCCTCGATGGAGGCGATGCGCGAGCGGTAAAAGGACGAGCGCGAGGGAAAGTGCTTCTTGCAAAAATTGTAATATTCGCGCTCCCAGAGGAGGGCGGCCGCGATGTTGGCCGAGGCATCCCCGCTGGAGAGACTGACCATCATGTGGCGCGTATTGATGCAGTGTGCGCCAAGGCTCTCCTGCACGAGTCTGGCATTTTCGGTGTTGACCTGACCGCCGACTGATGTGCGCTTGCCGCGCAGGCGGGCGGCCGTGATGATTCCGCGGGTAACCTTGCTGACCTCGGCATCATCCACATCCAGCCCCATCGAGCCTGAAAGGTCCGAGCGCCCGACGGTGACCTGGGCGATTGAAGCAAAGGCGGGACTGTCAAAGATGTCCTCAAGGTTTTTCCAGGCAGTGATGGTTTCAATATTGACAGCCAGCTCGGCCTGGCCTTCACGATCAAGTGTTGCCATGGTCGAGACGAAGTTTTTCAGGCTGTAGGGCGATTCGACCATGGGGGCCAGGATGCAGTCCACACCCGCAGCCAGCATGAACTCGATATCGTTGCGCGCCTCGGGGCCGCCGATCTTGACGGTCAGGGGGATGATTCCGCTGGAGAGACTGCGCATGAGCCAGATCTCGTCAAAGGTCTGGGCCTCAACCTCGGTTCCGGCCTTGATCCCGACGAGTCCATGGTGCTTGTGCAACCAGGCAAGCTGTTCCCGGAGTCGTTCCATGGTTTCCCTCCCGCGCATGGTCTGTGTTCAAAATATCGGTCTTTTTTTGCCGTGGGTTGAGCATATTACTTCAGGGGAGTGCCTGGGGAGCACTCTCCTGCCTGTGCGAGGGGAGGATGAAATGGCCACGTGGGACGAGATATGCCTGGCGCGGGAGGTCCTCGGGATTGGTGAGGATGCGACCCTGTCGGAGATTCGGAGGGTGTTTCGCGAGCGGATCAAGGCCGCCCATCCGGATGCCGGAGGAACCAGGGCCGAAAGCGCCCGGGTTTCGGCCGCCTGGAAGACCCTGCGCGAGTATTGCGAGGGCTACCGTTTTCGTTTTACCGAGGATGAAGTCCGGCGGAATGAGTCTCCCGAAGAGCGGATGAAACGCATGTTTCGCCAGGACACCCAGTGGGGGCCCGGACAGACGCGCACTCCCTGATTCCGGAGCGGAATCGGCATTTTTCGGCATTTTGCGAAAAGCATGATTCGCACCGTGCTGCCTTGCCGGCTCTTCGAGAGCCCCAGTGTACGGCGGAGGGTGATGATCGGGCCGCTTGGGCCAGCCTCCGGTCGCGGTTCTTCCCTCAGACGGCCAGCTCCTTCAGGAGGGGATCGTTTTCGAGCAGATCCCGCGCTTCTTCTCGCTTTTCCTTTTCCGAGAAGATCGTGTAATAGTTTTCCTTTATATACGGTGCTTCCTCGATAGCGCGGACAAGGTCGGCGCGGTCGAGCGGGCGGGAGCGGACGAGATCGATAAAGCCGCAGCGCTCAAGAACACGGATGATTTGCTCGACGCGCTCCCCCTGGAGGCGGGCGGCGAGGATGGTGGCCACCCCCACCTGGATTCCGTGCAGGGAGGGAGTCTTGGCCAGCTTGTCATAGGCGTGTGAGACCAGGTGTTCGCCGCCCGAGGCCGGCCGGCTTGTTCCGGCAATCTCCATCGCGACGCCACTCATCACGAGGGCGCCCGAGAGCACCCCCAAAAACCCGGTGTCCGTGATATCGTGCGTGGGGTGGTTGATCACGTTGTCCGCCGCGTTGAGCGAAACGAGTACCGAAAAGTCGTTGACGTATTCCCCCGAGTTTTTGAAGGCCAGCTTCCAGTCCCGGACAGCGGTGATATTGGACACCAGATCCCCGATTCCCGAGAGAACATAGTGGCTGGGGGCGTTTTTGATGATGGCCGTATCCACAATCACCCCGGTGGGAATGACGGTCTTGAGGCTTTTGCGCCGCCCCTGGACAAGGAGGGAGGAGACCGGTGAGGCAAAGCCGTCATTCGAGATGGATGTCGGGATCGAGATCACAGGGAGATGTGAAAGAAAGGCGATGTATTTGCAGTAGTCCACCGCCTTGCCCCCGCCGATGGCGACGATGGCCCTTGCCTTGCCCGGGATGGCAAATGTGCTTTCGAAGACCTTTTCGATCGCGTTGTCGGTGACGATCTCCTCGTGGACGACATTGATTTCGGAGGACTCAAGCGAGATCCGGATTGTGCGTTCAAACAGGTCGCGGATACCCTCGCCAAAAAAAAGCGCGATGGATGAGAGACCCTCGGTGCGCAGGTATTTTCCGATTTTGAAGAGCGCATCCGGCTTGATGCGCAACAATGAGGGGACCGTTATTTCCATGCTGTTTCCTCCACTGATATGGGCTTGCCTGTCTGCTGAACAGTCTCCCCTCCGGTTGTCTGCGGTTTGTCCGGGGCGGACGCTGTTCACCATGACACTGAAAATCGGGTTACGGGATATCCTCGGGCCGGATCTGTCCGATGGTCTCGAAGACGTGATCGGGCCTGTAGGGGAAGGTGTCGATCATCTCCCGGGTCGTGACACCCGAGAGGACGAGGCAGGTGGTCATCCCGGCCTCGAGTCCGCCCACAATATCGGTGTCCATCCGGTCTCCGATCATGATCGTCTCGCTGGCGTGGGCCCCAAGCTGCTTGCGTGCGATCAGCATCATCAGGGAGTTGGGCTTTCCCACGACATAGGGCTTGCGCCCCGTGGCGAGCTCGATCGGAGCCAGCAGGCTTCCGCAGGCAGGCTCGAGTCCGTCCTCGGTCGGATCGACCACGTCCGGGTTTGTCGCGATAAAGCGCGCTCCGCCCGAGATCAGGCGCGAGGCTTTTTTGATCAGGTCAAAGCTGTAGTTTTTTGTCTTCCCGACCACGACGTAATCCGGATTTGATTCGCTTATCGAAAATCCTGCGTTGTAGAGGGCGTTGGTCAGTCCCGCGCCGCCGATGACAAACACGCTTCCGCCCGGACGCTGGCTCCTGAGGAACTCGGCAGTTGCCATGGCCGAGGTGATAAAATTGGCTTCGCTCAGGCCGCTGATGCCGAGGGTCTCAAGCTTGCGCTTCAGATCGATGGGTGTCTGTTCGGAATTGTTTGTCAGGAAGAGAAAGGGCGTTTGCCCGGCCAGCATCCGGCCGACAAATTCTGCAGCACCATCAATCAGGGTCTTTCCGCGATAGATGACCCCGTCCATATCCGAAATGACATATTTTTTTGCCATACCCTGCCCCCTGGCTCCCCTTGGATACCATCAAAAATACATCCCGCTGTGGACAGGTGGGGGAATTCCCTGTATACTCGCACAATGCGGGGGCGCCATCATATTATCAAGGAAGGGCAGGATGAACAATCGCATGCACGAACGCCGGGTCCTCAAGCGGCGGCATCTTGTCGTTTATCTCGATGTGATTGACAGGGCAGAGGGGACCGTCCTCGGGCAGCTGGGGGATATCTCGTCCGAGGGCCTTCTGGTCATCTCCCGGAGGCCTGTCCCTTCCGACCGCACCTGGCAGCTCAGGGTTGCCCTGCCTGATCTGCGCGGCTGCCGGGGTGAATATCTGGACGTGGACGCGCTCCCCTGCTGGAGCAGTGCTGACATCAACCCCGAGCTGGTATGCACCGGCTTCTCCTTTGTGGATATTGATGACGCCGGACGCGACAAGATCGCCAGTCTGGTCCAGATCCTGGGGTTTCGCGATTGATGCCGGGTCTGCTCTCTGAAACATCCCTCGCCGATGCCTGGTGCATGCTGGATTCGTGCATGACCGATCTCCCCCTGCCCTTTGCCCTGATTGACGCGCAGTTCAGGATCATCATGGTCAGCAGGCGCTGGCGCGAGAACTACAGTGTCGAGGGTGAGGTTGCAGGACGGTCGCTCGAAGAGGTCTTTCCCGGAATGTATGCCCGCTATCAGACCCATTTTGCAAGGGTGCTGCAGGGCGAGACATTCAGTGCAGAGGGCAGCCTTGTCCAGCGCAGGGATGGCAGCAGCGAGCTGATTGACTGGACCATGAGCCCCTGGCGGAAGCAGGACGGGCGTGTCGGAGGGATGGTCTTTTTTTCAGAAGTTGTGACTGCACGGCACAGGCTGGATGAGGAGATCCGCTACCTGCGCACCCTCGAGCGGGCCCTCTCGGGCATTGCAACCTCGCTGATTGCTGTTCCCTTTGGCGGGATCTCCGCTGCCATCGACGAGGGCCTTGGGGAGATCGGGCGTCTCTCGGGAATGGACCGGGCCTATATCTTCGAATTCGATTCCGGACGTACAAGCATGAGCAATACGTACGAGTGGTGCGCCCCGGGGATCGAGTCGATGAAGGCCCGGCTGCAGGATGTCCCCTGCACCAGTGTTCCCTGGTGGATGTCACGGATTCTCCAGGGCAGGGATATCGTCATCAATGACCTTGGCGAGATGCCGGCTGAGGCGGCCACCGAAAAGGCCATGCTCGAATCGCAGGGTGTGCGCTCGCTGGTTGTTGTCCCGCTGACGGCCCGTGACGGACAGTATGCTTTTCTGGGTCTTGACGCAACAGTGCAGGTGCGCGAGATAAGTGAGCACTATGTCTCGCTCCTTCACGTTGCGGGAAGGATCATGATGAACGCTGTCCTGCGGAGAAATGCCGAAGAGGCCTTTCAGGAATCCGAAGCCCGGGCCCGGATGCTGCTGGAAAACGCCGCGGATGCACTCTTTCTTGTGGCTGCCGATGGCCGGATCGCAGATGTCAATTCGAATGCCTGCCAGCAGACCGGGTATGCACGGGAGGAGATCATCGGGATGCCGATTCAGGCAATCGATGACAGTTTTGACTTTGAAAGACTGCGGGAGGAGATGCGCCGCAATCCCGGGTCGGTGGTTGTTACCGTTGAGGGCCGGATAACACGCCGCGACGGAAAACACTATCCGGTCGAAACCAGAATCTGCCGGTTTCCCGGCCGGGGAGTCCCCATGGCGGTCGCTGTGGCGCGGGACATTAGTCAGCGGAAAGACATGGAAGAGCAGCAGAAAGCCCTGATTTTTGACCTGAAAGAAGCCCTGGCCAATGTCAAGACCCTTTCCGGCCTGCTTCCCATCTGTTCGCATTGCAAGAAGATCAGGGATGACAAGGGATATTGGCACAAGGTAGAAAAATATATTGCCGGGCATTCGTCAGCCAGTTTTACTCACGGCCTCTGCCCGGACTGCCTCGAGCGGCAGTATGGAGAAGATGAGGTGCATGGAGACAGGGACGAGGGAACAGCCGAGTCATAACGTGGAGAGAGGGATCCTGGCCCGCGAGGGGCTGTATCCGCTGCTTGTTTCGGATGCGGGAAGGACGGTCCTGCCCGGACCATTCTGGGATGGGTGGACCCGCATGCTGGCGCGTCAGGTGGCCTGGTTCCCCGCAGCGGGGGTGTTTCCGCCCTGTCCCGTGATCGTGCCCCTTGAAGAGATGGCGGGTGCCAAAGGGGGGGTGCAGATCCTCTTCATGCACCGCCTGCGGGGGCAGGTCGTATCACTGTTTGGACATATCGCAATTATTGTGCGCGGGCGTGTCTGGAATTTCTCTGCCGTGCTTGCCGAAAACGAGGTGCTTGCGGCGGATGAGTTTTACTGGCGCCCCTGTCTCCCTCCCTTTGTTCCCCAGGGTGGGACGGATCTGCCGGCCTCATTGCATCGTGTGCATCCTGCTGGTTCTTCATGGGGAACAGTGCGCGACCGGGAGGATGCGCCGGACCCGGCACAACGCCTGGACGACGAACGGTCAGCCCAAACAAGCGGGCCGCGGGCGGACCGCTACGGGCGGCGCTTCATGCGCAGCATGGATGTCATCGACATCAGCGGACTTGAACCCGCATCCATCGCCGCCCTTGAAAAAGCGCTCACCCAATTGATGGACCGTGTCCGCGAGGCCGCGCCCCGCTCGCGCCGGGGCGAGTCACCCTATTTTTCCCCCTGGAAGATGAATTGCGCCGGCTTTGTGCGCGAGGCCTTCGCCCTGGCGGGCCTGGCGCACTTTCATAGCCACCTCCCGCGTGATCTCTTTGTCGAAATCGGCTGGCATTTTACCCGTCAGGCCCGCCTGCCTGAAAGCTCTGTCCGGATCGAACGCCGGCGCATGGCGCAGGTGGCCGTGTCCGGGATCCGGCCCTCCTCTTCCGCCGTGCCACTGCTCAACCCGGCAAGCTGGTGGCGCGTGTTGCGGATGGGGTGAGGGGTGGGGCAATCCCTCGTGATACTGTCATCGCTATCCCGGATACGCATGATTAAAACGTAATACCGTTATGCGTATACCGCCTCAGACGGGGTCTTCGCCGGGATGAACACCTTCGGTGGCGTGAATCCACCGCCTGTTGTATACTTGAAATATAGCCATTTGCGAAATCATGCTGAAAGACGGCAGAGATAGAGGGTCCGGGTATGAATGAAAAGGATGAATTGAAGATCCTGATTTCAGCGATCACTGAATACTCGGTACCAAAGAAAATCGTTTTGTTCGGTTCGCGGGCGCAGGGACGTGCCCGGGTGGATAGTGATTTTGATCTTTGCATTCTCTATGACAGGATTCCAAAGCGAAAGCTGGAAGTCCTGCAGGATCTCTATCGAACGGTCTTTTGTCTTGGAGGGCATCCTGTTGATTTGGTCGTGTATCAGGAATGCCAGTTTGAGGAAAGGGCATCTCGTAAAGGGACGTTTGAGTCCGTCATTCAGGCCGAAGGAGAGGTGGTGTATGGGTAAAAAAGACGCTGAGGCTTGGCTTGATTTCGCAAAGGATGACCTCGATGCTGCCAAATATCTTCTTGGGATGGAAAAGAGATCGCTCGAAATCATTTGTTACCATTGTCAGCAGTGTGCCGAGAAGGCATTGAAGGGATTGTATGCGCTTGAAGGCGTTGAGATTCCAAGGACGCATGACTTTGGTGTGCTTGTGGCAGGGATCAAGATGGTGTGCGATGTTTCGGATCTGATGTCTGAACTGGCGCAGCTTCAGCCATTTGCTGTTTCAGTGCGATATCCGTATGAAATGGAATTGCTGCCTGGGGATGATGAGAAGGCGATATCCTCGACGGATGTGATATATGCTCGTTGTATGAAATACGTTAATTTGAAAACCGGCTGATTTTTGTGTCTGTTTTTTACGGGCATAGTGGCTTGGTATGTTGTTCCGGTGTGCAAATTTTCATCAAACCTGCAAAATTCTTGAATTCTGTACGTACCACTCCAGCGTGGCGGAGAGCCCGTGCGGAGGGTTGTATGAAAATGGCTGGAAAAATATTATTGGTATTATTTGTCTTTCTTTCTGGGTGTAACGACGATGCAGACACGGTCCTCGGTCCGGCTGCTGGTGGATTTGTATCGCGGTGAATTACCCGCGGGAATGGTTCATCCGGCGGGATATACGCCGTAGGGGA
>JAKPMW010000400.1 GCA_029548715.1 Spirochaetota bacterium
TTTTTCTTTTCCTCTTCCTGCTGCTGCAGCATTCTCCGGACAACAGTATAGTTGTATTGCATATCTCTGTCGTGGGGAGCATGCCGCAGTCCGGCCTTCCAGGCTTCAAGCGCACCCTGAAGATTCTTCTGCATGAACATGACATACCCGAGATTAAAGAGGCTGTCAGTTTTGATCCCGGCCTCCGCACCAGATATGACAGCCCTGAAATCCCTCTCGGCCTCGGCATGCTTGCCCATCATGGACAGGGCCCAGCCCCGATTATAGCGAGCCTTCTGATTGTCAGGATCCGAGGCCAGCACCCTTGTGGCCCTGTCGAGTACCGTTTGCGCATCATCCGCCGAAACCAGGGGACTGCAGGCCAGGAGGAGAAGTCCGCCCAGGATATACACCCGCTTCATCTCCGCCTCCTTTCAGGAATTATCAGGGCCAGTGTCCATAGCAGGAGTGCCGTCCCTGAAAACAGGGGATACCGGTCAACAAGAGTATCAGGGCGCTGCATCAGTACCCCGGTCTTTTCGATGGAGTTGATGCTCCCGGCAAGCCGTGCGGTATCGAATCGTTCATTTCCAATGCGGTAATACTCGCCACCGCCTTCTTTTGCAATATCCCTCAGTGTCTCTTCATCAAGTTTTGAGACAACACCCTGTTCGCTGCCTTCGTCACCTGAGACCTGGGCCCCCTGCGCTGTCCCCACACCGACACTGAAAATCCGGATGGAATGATCCCGGTAGAGAGTGCGAGCGGCCGCCCGTGCATCTCCCTCATGGTTTTCACCATCACTCACAAGGAGGACAATCCGGTTACGCTTGAACTGGCTCGCAAGAGCCCTGGCTGCCTTCTCAAACCCGTCTTCAATATTTGTTCCCTGCAGCCCAATCAGGGCCGGCGAGGCGTTTTCAAGAAATTCCCTGATCGCTCCGGCGTCAGCAGTGAGGGGGCACTGGATGTAGGCTGCGCCGGCAAACAATACCAGGGCAAACCTGTTTCCCTCAAGCTCCCTGAGCAATGCCGTCAATTCAGAGACTGTTCTCTCAAGTCTGCTTGGCATCACGTCAGAGACTGCCATGCTTCGTGAAATATCAAGCACGATGGCAATGTCGATTCCCAGCTCAGTCTCCCCCCCGTCACGGGCTCCCCAGCGCGGCCGCATCAAGGCCAGGACCATAAAAAAAAGAGCGCCGAGCACAAGGGATAACCTGAGGTAGCGGCGAACCGTCTCCCCGTTGATCTGCTGTTGCAGTGCGGCTCCTCCATCAAGCCTGAGGCGCAAGCGTCTCCAGAGACTTCTGCCAGTGAAGTACACGATCACCGCCACCGGGATGGACACAAAAAGGAGATACCACTCAGGGTTCTGAAAAATCATACCGCCTCCCCGGGAATAATGCGGAACACACAATGCCGCAGGACCATTGAAAGCAGCATTGCCGCCATAGCCGCCAGGAGAAAGGGCTGATACAACTCTTCCCGCTCAAAAAAGTATTTGCGCTCGATCAGCGACTTTTCGAGAGCATCAATCCGCCCGTAGATATCTTCAAGCATCCTGGCATCTGCTGCCCTGAAGTATTCACCACCGGTTTTTTCGGCAATCTCAAGCAGGGCTTTTTCATCAATCACAGTCTGACTGCGCACATAGTAATCCGGCTTTTGTGTGGGAAGAAGCGGTTCATCGCTTCCCACCCCGACAGTGTATACCTTGACACCAAGAGCCTTTGCCATTTCGGCAGCTGTCCCCGGATCAATGGTTCCCGCATTGTTTGCACCATCAGTCACAAGAATGATGATCCTGCTTTGCGCCTTTGAGGCAACCAGGCGTTGCAGGGCATTGGCCATGGCCATCCCGATTGCCGTTGACTGCTCGCGGACATCTGAAAAATCAACATCGCCAAGAATACGCTGGAGCAGCTCGTGATCAAACGTCAGAGGACATTTGGTCACCGCATACCCGGCAAAGACAGTCATCCCCAGCCTGTCATCCTTCCGCTTGCGCAAAAAATCAGCAGTCAGGCGCCTGGCATGCTGCAGCCTGTTTGTGAGACTGTTTTCAGCATCGTGGTAATATCCCCGTACCCTTGACTTGCTGATTGCAGCCGGGTCATCCACAGAGCGCATGCTCCCGGAAACATCAAGTGCAATCATGATATCAACGCCTTCGCTGTAACGCCTCTCGTAGCTGTGGACCACCTGAGGACCGGCAAACCCGATTACACACAGGACCCAGCCCGCCAGCATCAGGCCCTGCACCAGTGCCAGGCGCCAGCGTCCAGCGGTCAGGGCCCTCACGGGGATTGTCGCGATCGAGCCCCAGCGCATAACCGGACTGACGCGCCCCTGCCTGATCACAAACCAGTACAGAAACGGGAGCATCAGCAGCACAACAAGCACAACCGGCTCACGAAAGCTCATGTCTCAGCCTCCCCGTTCAGGCAACAGCGTTTCCAGCCGGATTCGGCCAGCTCAAGCCATGTCTCAAGCTGGCTGGAGAAGGTTTCAAATTCCTCATATGAAGGAATCTGCCTGGCGAATTTCGCCATATCTCCCCGGACAAGCCAGGCCTTCAGTTCAGTGGACATGGCATCACCCGCCCAGGCAAGACCACGGCAGGCACGGACCACCTCCTCACTTGTCTGTTCGACAAGATGCAGGCCGCTCCTCCCACTCAGGTATTGCTTGAGGGTTTCGCTCAGGAGGAAGATATGCTCCTTGATGCCCTCTGCATCATGCGGCATGTTGCTTCGCAGGATCTCAAGACGCTTCCTCGCCAGTTCCCAGGGATCCGGGATCTCCTCGATGCCGGGCAAGACAAGCCCCCGCTTCCGCCGTCGCATGATCATAAGAGATGCGACAACGAGAGCGACAAGGATCAGTAAGCCAAGCACAAGCAGCCAGGGAAAGGCATCCTCGACTGGACCGCGCAGGCCACGCACCGGTGGCTGGGCAGCAAGATCCGTCTCGGGAGCCGAGACAAAAAACCAGACAGGCGGAGTCACAAGCGTCCTGCTCTGACCACTGTCCGTCCAGCGGATAACAAGTCCGGGAAAGAGTGAATCTGTCACAGCGAAGCACTGGACTTGGCCAGACACCCCGCTATCGCCCAGTGTAATGCCGGCATTCCCTCCGCCCGCAATTTCCCAGTCCTGGTTGGTCTGTCTCAGGGCCAGCGATACTCCAGTGGGACGGGTCAGTCCAGGGACCATGATCGAAAACGAAACCATCTGCCCTGTCTCGACCCTCGCTGATGACCATTCGATCCGGATCTGTGCAGCAGCAAGCGTCAGACTGCCCGAAAAAATGCAGGCAAGAACCATCATGATGCGCTGGATCATTGTCTGGCCACCCTCCGCCTGAAAAATTCCATCAGTGGTTCACTATACGCATCCCGTGTTCCGATCGTGATGCTGTCAATCCGGTGCCTGCGGAAAAAACCGGTCAGTGCAGCATCCCTCTCTGCCATGGATGCCTGAAACTCCTGCCTGACACGCCTGCTGCCCATCCAGACGGCACCCCGCTCCCCGCTCTCAGGATCCTCAATCATCACAAGGCCTCTGCCAATCGGCTCAAACTCGGCGGGATCCCGCAAAATCACGGGAACAAGGTCGTGTCGCAGCGCAGTACGCTGCAGGGCCTTTTCATATCCGGCAGCAAAAAAATCTGATATCAATATGATAATCGCTTTCCTCGGAAGCATTCGGTTGAGATGATCCAGGGCAAGTCCCATATCCGTCCTGCGCCCCGCAGGGGTATAGCCCAAAACGTCCCGGATGATCCGCAGGACATGCGTCCTCCCCCGCTTGGGCATGATCATTTCCTCAACGCGGTCGCTAAACAGCATACATCCGATTTTA
>JAKPMW010000422.1 GCA_029548715.1 Spirochaetota bacterium
AGACCGTCATCGAGGCGATGGGGTCGCAGCAGGTGGATGTGGTCCTCTCGCGCATCATGTCGAGGACGAAGATCGAGGTCGAGACCACTGTCCCCAGGGTGGCCTACCGCGAAACGATCACCAAGTCGGCCCAGGGCCACCACAAGCACAAGAAGCAGTCCGGCGGGCACGGCCAGTACGGTGAAGTCTACATCGAGGTCAAACCGATCGATCCCTCCGAGGTCTTTGCCTTCGAGGACGCGATGGTGGGCGGCGCCATCCCCCGCAACTTTATCCCCGGTGTCGAAAAGGGACTTCATGAGGGGATGGCGGCCGGCGTGCTTGCGGCGTACCCGATGACCGGCGTCCATGTCAAACTGTATGATGGCACCTTCCATGATGTTGATTCTTCGGAGATGTCCTTCAAGATTGCCGGACGGATGGCCCTGCGGGATGCTGTGGCCAAGGCCGGCCCGGTTTTGCTTGAGCCGGTGATGGACCTGACGGTGTTTGTGGGTGAGGAATCCTACGGGAGCGTTATCAGCGACCTCAACTCGCGGCGCGGGCGCCTGATGGGATCGGACGAAGGGGATGACGGCTCTGCCGCAGTCAAAAAGGTGCGGGCCAAGGTCCCGCTGGCCGAGCTGCTCAAGTATGCGGCCGATCTCAAGTCGCTGACCAGCGGCAAGGCCACGTTTGAGATGTCCTTTTCGCACTATGATCCGCTGACCGGGAGGGCGGCCGAGCAGATTATTGCCTCACGCAAGGCCGAACTCGAGGCCCTCGACAAGGAATAGACCCGAAATGGGAATTGCTCGCGGCCGGGCAAGCTGCTATTTTTACAGGACCCCGGCCCGGGCAGGATCAGAGGGCATGTTCGAAACAGGAGGACAGGCATGGCCGTTCGCAAGATGATCGTGGATGAGAATCACATCCTTTTCAATACCCACGGCATGTACTACAAGGAATTTCAAAGTGATCTCAGGCAGGTCCGCTTCTATACGGTCTTTATTGTGCAAAGGGCGCCTGAAAAGTTCAAAGAGGTCAACCTGCTCGAGCAGCAGCTCTCCGAGCTGATCAAAAACGCCATCAAGCACGGCAACAAGAACGATCCATCGAAAAAGGTCAAGGTCTGGTATGATTTCAACAAGCGGGCCAAGATCATCATCGAGGATGAGGGCGAAGGGTTTCAGCAGCTTGAGGAGTGGATCAAATTCAACGAAGAGCGGAACCGCTGTTTTGAAGAGCATGATTTTGAAAACATGGAAAAATTTGTCTCATACCGCTCGAAGCACTCAAGCGAAGACGATGGAGGAAACGCCCTTTTTGCGGCGCTCGAATACTGGAATGGCGGGATGGTCTGGAACGCCAAAAAGAACAAGGTTGTCGTGGTACGGTATTTCTCCGAAGAAAATGAGGCCTGACCATCTGGTGGATTTTCCTTCCCATGAACAAAAAAACCGCCTGCGCACAGGTGGTTTTTTTGTTCATGGGGGCGGGCGAAACATTGATAGAGGCCGGGAGGCTGTTCCCCAAAAAAGCTTTTCTGAATCCCCGGCCGGGGCGTGTGTGTAACGACCGGCATCAAAGTTCAGAAAAATTCAATCTCCGCGATACCGACTTCCTCGGGTGGCTCGGTTGTGCCCTTGTATACGGAATGAATGATGATCTTGATCCAGCGCACATCGTGGGTTTGCGAAAATGAGAGTTCCTGCATTCCGGGCTCGTCTTCCTTGAGACTCCAGTAATAGCTTGAGTAATCTGAAAGCAGGATTCGGGCTGTCCTGAGTTTTGCCCCGTAGCTGTATGTGTTTTTGTCACTGGCGTATCCGTTGATCAGCCTGATGCCGGACACCAGGACGGGCTCGGACCATGATGCCTGGATGGATTCAAAGCGTGGGTCGCTGGTCTTTCCTGGAACCCAGGCCGTCTTGAGATCTCCGTCAAAGGCTTTGGCGGATCCGCTGGCCGGGTTTTTTGCGGAAGAGGCGGTGTAGCTTACCTTGCCGACACTCCGGATAGCCGGTCGCGGCAGGGCCAGGATGACGATGATGATGGCAAGTATCGGTGCAAGGATGGCAAGGGCCAGCTTGAGATTGCGTTTGCTGAGAATGGCAGGCATGCGTGCTCCTTTGAGGGACTGTCTGAAAATATACTGTGTAAAACCTGCTGGAGTTTTCCCCGAATTTATTGACCATCTCCGAGGCCGGGTTGTAGCTTTGTGGCAATGCAGTACGGGGTGTAGCGCAGGGGTAGCGCATCTGCTTTGGGAGCAGAGAGTCGCTGGTTCAAATCCAGTCACCCCGAATCTCTCGCACCAGTAGCTCAGCTGGATAGAGCAACAGCCTTCTAAGCTGTGGGTCACAGGTTCGAGTCCTGTCTGGTGCGCGCTGGTATGGGCCGCGGGCTGTTTTCCGATAGATACGGAATGTTGCCACTTGCCGGATTGTGTTGCCGGTTGTATCTTTTATCCAGGTTTCATGGTGGGTGTAGTTCAGCGGTAGAGCACCAGAATGTGGATCTGGGGGTCGCGGGTTCAAACCCCGTCACCCACCCAAAAATGGCCCATAAAAGTCTTGCCTTTTACGGGCCATTGATTAGCTTTACAACGCTTGTATGAGCGTCCGTAGCTCAGCTGGATAGAGCGTCGGACTTCGAATCCGCAGGTCGCAGGTTCGAGTCCTGCCGGGCGCGCAAGTTCAAGCGCACTTTCGCAAGACGGGCCGCTAGCTCAGCTGGTAGAGCAGCAGACTCTTAATCTGCGGGTCGAAGGTTCGATCCCTTCGCGGCTCACTCGGGCGAGTGTGGTGGAATGGTAGACACGCCTGACTTAGGATCAGGTGCCTCAGGCATGGGGGTTCAAGTCCCTCCACTCGCAACTCGTACCCGGTGTACAGTTTTTGCGGGAATAGCTCAGTGGTAGAGCGCCACCTTGCCAAGGTGGATGTCGCGGGTTCAAGTCCCGTTTCCCGCTCAAAAAGAGGATCGCCCAACGGTGGTCCTCTTTTTTTGTGTGCGCCCAACCTGCTGCCAACAATCGCACAATTGGAATGCGACTCCGGGAGAGCCAGTACAAAAACGTGAAATCATCATGCGTATCCCGGATTGATGCCGCAATGTGAAGAATTTGGGTGTATCCTCAGTTTCAGGAGGCCCACATGAAACGACACGCGCTACTCATGACCAGTATAGTCCTGACGGTGACTTTGTGTGCCCCGGCTGCGGCCGCAGTGCGCCATGACTTTAGCGAGATTGACAGAAAGGCGAATGCCCTGCCGGCCAATATCAGATCGCTTAAGGAACTGGGCAGGCGGGTCAGGGCCATCAGCGATCCAAACCCATTACCCCATTGTTCCCTACTGGCAGCTTCTTGAAAAAAAGATCAGGGTCAAGGTGACACTCGGACCTCCGCTTGACTATCCCGAATCGAAAAAGAGCGGGGTCGTCATCAGCAGGCCCACGGTCATGGTCAACTACCTGACTGGAGGTGAGTTCCGGATTGAACTTGGTGGTCCGCGTAATGTCGAACTGTACGGTGTGCGGATGGAGGGCCATGACCAGAAAACCATGAAGTACTCACGTTCTGTCTACAAAAATGGCAAACATCACATTGCCATGGATATGCCCTGACATCAGGGCGGATGCCATCTATTACGTTGTTGTCTCGACCCGCAAGGATGCCCTCTACCTTTTTGTGGTTGCCAGGGAAGACTTTTGACAAAAAACAATTGCAACATGTTCAACTCTTGAACATGTTCTTTTATAGTGTTTGCTTGTGTCGAAGAGACAGAGGTCTGATAATCTGTCATCAAGAAGTATGCCGCTGGTGCTATCGGGTCCCGAGCGCAGTCTCGGCTTGGCCCGAGCCGGCACGCGCCCGGCTTTGTAATGGCGTGCAAGGATATCGCGTGCCAAATACTTGACGGGGTTCAGGCCGGGTACTAAGCTGTGTATGTAAAGAGGGTCGAGTCCGGTTTTGGGCTTTTCCGTTGAGTACTGAGGGGGAGCAGCATGGAGCCGAAGGATATCAAGCGGTTGCGCCATCAGCTTGACGAGCGAAAGCGACTTAATCAGAGTTCGGAAGACGAGAAGAAAAGTTTTATGACTCGCGCCGGTATTCTGACGAAAAAGGGAGCGATAACTCCGCACTTGCTGGCGAAGCAGGAAAAGCATGACTGAGAGCCTGTATTCTTGGCGGGCCCAGCTCGTTTTGGGGTTCCAAGGATGTACAGGAGTCACTCGTCAACACGCCGGCTTCTGACATGCGTATTAGTGAAAATTCATATGACTGGCTCGGTCCCGGGATGTATTTCTGGGAAAACGACAGCGACCGGGCTCTTGAGTGGGCAAAGGCGAAATACCCCAAGGCGTCGGCTATCGTGGGTGCGTATATTGACTTGGGACTCTGCCTCGATTTCATGTCGTCGGCATTTCTGGATCTCCTTACTCCGGCTTATGAGTCGATTGCAACCCCCGAGCTTCCAGAAAACTCGGGAAGCATGCTGTTGCGACCGCGTGACTGTGCTGTTATCATGGCCATCCACCAGACTCGTGTGGATAATAGTGAAGCTCCGTTTGACACGGTGCGCGGGGTGTTCTGGGAAGGTGACGAGGTCTACCCGACCGCTGGTTTTTACAAGCGCAACCATATTCAAATTGCAGTGCGGAACCCGAACTGCATTAAAGGCTTTTTCCTGCCACGGAAGAAGAACGAGAAATTTCCTGCGCCATAAGCCGTTCCCGTTTCTCCTGTCCTGCAAGAAATTTTACAAAAATCCAGGTTTGCGTATCTTCCAAAAGCATGCAAGGCAGTGCTTGGCGTTTTTTCTTCAGTCGATTTGCAATATCTCCGATTCTTGGAAGAGATGTGCTGAGGAGGCCTGATATGACAAACAGCGAGCGACGAGCCGGAGTGCTGGCAGGGCAGGTTCAGGCATCGCAGCCGAAGGGAAGTGTCTTCCCCGGCTGGACAATGGCAGGTCTGCGTGACGGGCGCAATCCGTTGCCCCGGGTGCGGCCGTACTGACGCTGCAGTCGGCCTCGTCCCCTGACATACGCCCGCATCCCCCGTATATTTGACTGACGGGAAGGATGGACGTGATGCGCGACTGGCAGGGAGTGACAAAGATACTGGGTCCTGTTTTGGGATGGGACCGCGTTTTGCGAGGGGCGGCCGTTGAGCCGTATGCCGCTGATCGCTGGGGTCGAAGTGCTCTCCCGCCTGTTGTGTTTGTTCCACAATCGCAAGATCATGTTTCCATGATTGCAAGGACACTCTACGAGGCTGGTCTCCCCTTTGTGGCCCGGGGCCGGGGGACCGGGATGAGTGGTGGGGCATTGCCCATGGGTCGGGCGGCTGTGATTTCCTTTGAAAAAATGGACAGGATCATCGAAGTCCGCCCAGATGCCTTTGAGATGACGGTTGAGCCGGGAGCGCTCCTGTCCTCGGTCCAGGCAGCTGCGGCCCGGGCCGGTCTGATGTATCCGCCCGACCCGGCCAGTGCGGATGAGTGTTCCATTGGCGGGAACGTTGCCGAAAACGCGGGAGGTCTCTCCTGTGTCAAGTACGGCGTGACCGGAGAGTATGTCCTTGCGCTGGACGTGGTGCTGCCTGACGGACGCTGCTGCAGTCTTGGGAGCCATGCCCGCAAGGATGTGGCCGGGCTGGATCTCAAGCGACTTGTCATCGGAAGCGAGGGGATGCTGGCACTTGTGACCCAAATCGTGCTGCGGCTTGTCCCCCGGCCCGCAGCCGAGGCGACGATCTGCTGCTGGTTTGCCGAGGCGGATCAGGCGGTAGCGGCTCTTCAGGGAATGATGCAGGCCGGGGTGGTTCCGGCCCGGGCCGAACTGATTGCCCGCGAATGCCTGCGGATTCTGGCCGAAGACGGGGTGGCTGTGCATCCAGGGGCAGGGGCCCTGCTCCTCCTGGGGCTGGATGGAACAGTCTCGGGCGTCAGGGACGAGCAGGCAAGGGCAGAAGAGATTCTCAGGCGGCAGGCCCTTGCGCTTGAGGCTGCTTCAGGGGAGCAGGCCGAGGTACTCTGGAAGATCCGCAGTGCGCTGTCTCCTGCCCTCAAAAAGCTGGCTCCGATGAAGATCAACGAGGATATCGCTGTTCCCCTTGATCGCCAGGCTGAGTGTATCCGTTTTACCGAAAATCTCGCTGCCCGGACCGGACTCATGATCGCGGTATTTGGTCACGCGGGTGACGGAAATCTGCATGTCAATTTTATGATCAGGCCCGAGCAACGGAAAGAGGCCGAGCAGGCGGTCGAGCTGCTTTTTGCCGAGGTGGTGCGCCTTGGAGGAACGATTACAGGCGAACATGGAATCGGTGTGGCCAAGGCTCCCTGGGCCGGACTGCGGCTTGATCCTGTGACGCTTGCCCTCTGCCGGGCTGTCAAGTCAGCCTTTGATCCGAAAGGGCTGTGCAATCCCGGGAAGGCGCTGTACGGGCCGGTAGAGGGCGAGATTTCGCGGCTGGTCTGAGATCTCTCTGCCGGTGTTCAGTTGGCCTTTGGCTCAAGGGCCCGGATGCGGTTTTGCGCGGCTTCGCCGGCCGATCCTGCTTCATCCAGTTCGAGGGCTTTCCTGTAGTCACGCAGGCCAAGCACCTGATTTCCAAGATGAACCAGCGCATCACCCCGTCTCAGATGGGCCCAGGCGAGAAAGTTTCCCCGGGTCGCCTGTTCGCGCATTGAAATGGCCTTGTTGAGCCAGTCGAGGGTCTCGTGATACCGGCCGGCCGCGTGATGGATCTTGCCCATCAGGCAGAGAAAGCGGAAGCGGTGTGTCGGGCGGTACCAGTCCTGTTCGGTCAGATCAAGGCCCTTCGTGACTGTTTCGCTGGCTTTCCCCGACTGGCCGGTGGCGAGGAGGTTTTCGGCATACTGCAGGCGGAATTCAGGATTGTGCGGGTAGCGGGTCATGAGTTCGTGGGTGTGCTTGAGACCGCTGTATCCATCCCTCAGGTCGTAGGTATGGATATGGGCCAGTGCCATTTCGGCCTCGGTCTTGGCAAAGACCCCGAGGCTGGCCACTTCTTCAAGCTGCCTGAGACCAAGCTGCCAGTCCCCCCGGATTCCCAGCATCCTGGCGATGGCGCGGGCCTCTTTCGGGATTCGTCCGGCGTAAAAGTTGAAAAGCCCGGTACCCAGCAGGATGTCGCGGTTGTTCCGAAAGGCGTTGGTGTTGTTTTGCAGGAGCCGGTAGGCCTCCCAGCCCGTTGTGACAGCCGGCACAAGGTTTCCCTGCATCAGGTGAAAACGGCCCGAAAACCCGAGGCTTCCTGCGAGGTAGAAAATTCCGGCCGGATTGGAGGGGTCCTTTTCGAGCAGGGCCCGTGCCTTTCCGGTTGCCAGCCTGATGGCTCTGGTAAAGAGGGTCCCGGAGCGCTCAACATCGTCATATTGCGAACACTTG
>JAKPMW010000424.1 GCA_029548715.1 Spirochaetota bacterium
CCGACGTATTGTCATGATTATTCCCTCCTCTGGAGAGATCACGGACCGCAGCAACAACGTTACCTGAACTTCGCGGTCAGGGTGAAGTATACGCCAAATTGTCAGTTTTTTCAGTATCTGCCCTGGACAGATTCAGGACGATCACTTTCCGTCAGGCGGGAGGCAATACCAGGCTGAAAGCGGCTGCCATACTGCGCCAGTCAGCCCTGCCCCTGCCGGCAATGTCATACGCTGTTCCATGATCCGGTGATGTCCGCACCACGGGAAGACCAAGCGTCATGTTTACACCCTGGCCTTCATCCGTCGCCTTGAAAAGGACCAGGGCCTGATCATGATACATGGCCAGTACCCCGGCAAACCGTTTCCCGGATCCTGCCTCACGGTAGATACTGTCAGCAGGAAACGGGCCCTCCGCATTGATCCCTTCGCTCCTGGCACGTGCAATGGCAGGCGCAATCACCCGGGCTTCCTCGTCACCAAATGCACCACCTTCGCCGGCGTGCGGATTGAGCCCTGCAACCCCGAGCCGGACAGATGGTCCGTATCTGTCTGCCAGCCATGCCCAGAGTCTCCTGATATGCCGGTATACCCGTTCCTCGCTGATCCAGTCGGGCAGGGAGCGGATAGAGACATGGGTAGTCACGAGAGCGGTCACGTACCGGGGACCGACAAAGGTCATGGTTGGCTCTTCGACACCAAACGCCTGACCCAGATACTCGGTATGCCCGACAAATTCAGGATCAAGCCTGTGAACGAGGGACTTGTTCAGCGGAGCCGTCACCAGGGCCTGTGCCTCTCCCGAACGCACCAATGAGACCGCAGCGGCCAGCGTGTCAAGCACCACCCGCCCACCATCGACCGGAGGATTGCCCGGTTTTCCAGAGGACCGGCCGGCAGGAACTTCGACAAAAAAGGAATCATGCACGGACAGAGCCGGCTCCCGTGCAAGCATGGCGCGCCAGGCAAAACCCGGCCCGACAACCCGAACCGTTCCGGGCTGCAAAGCCAGTCTGGCAAGTGCCCCGGCAACAACCTCGGGACCTATTCCCCAGGGATCCCCAAGAGTGACGGCAAGCGCCATGTCTCAGTCTGTCGATGAATACAGGTTTTCGATAAGGGTTCTGGCTGACTGGTTGAGGTCATTGGAGATGATGCAGCGACCCTCGAGGATAACGCCGTTTTGGATGATCAGCTCGGGCGTGCGGATATCACCCAGGATGCGTGCGGTCGGAAGCAGCATGACCCTGGTCGAAGCCTTGATATTGCCGATAACAAGCCCCTCGACGACCACATTGACCGCATTGATATTGGTCTTGATGCGGCCCGTCTGTCCGATAAAAAGCTGGTCAACCTCGAGAGCCTCGCCCTCGAATTTTCCGTCCACACGGAGAGCGCCCTTGACCATAAAGCGGCCTTCGAAAAACGACTTCTCTCCGATGATTGAATTGGTAATCTCACCCTTGGAAATGACAGCCATCTGGCACTCCTCGCCTGTTGCGTAGCTTACGGCCGTGTCTGCATCTTTTTCAGACCCGGTACGTTAAGATATTCAGAAAACTCCTCCAAAAACAAGCGGATCCGCTCGATTCCTTCGGCAATCTGCATTCCGTCAAGCTCCCTGTGTCCATGCAGGGCGTCAAAGGCCAGCACCTGCTCGGGATTGAGCACAAGATTGCCCCCGTTCTGGTAATCGGACATCAGGAGAGAGAGAAAATCATGCAAACCGCGGACAAAGTCGCTGGTTTTCATGATCAGGTCCATAAAAAGCTTTCGCTTCATCTGTCGCAGGCTGTCTGCGTGGTCACCCGAAGCCACCCTCCCGCCGGCAATATCGTGCACTATGTCCAGATAGCTTTTCAGGGAATGCTGAATGGCCCCATAGAGATTGAAAAACGTGTCCCTCTTTTGGGCATGGTTAAAATCCAGCTTGAGCTGGTAGTTTCCCAAAACCGAGAGATATTCCCTCTCAAAGTGCCTGAGAAAGCTTGCAATCTCGTTGACTTCCTGCTCGGTGCACTCAGAACTGGCAGGCTGGATTTCGACGGTCGAAAGAAGCGAAAACCGGCTGACACCAGCGGCATCTTCCTCTTCGTTATCATCCTCACCCTTGTCCAGGCTGACGTCACCCAGGTACCGGCGCACATCGTCTTCGCCAAAACTCCCCTCGTCAAGCCGGATCCGGTCCTTCTTGAGATTCGCGAGCTGCTGCGAAACCCGCTTTTTCTGTTCAGAATTTCCCGATGTCTTGAGCACCATCTCGAGCTGCCGCGAAAGCAGCCGGATCTTTTCCTCGACTCGTGCCCTGATTTCACTATCCATCGGCCCTCCCCGGGGCAGAGAGTTCATCCTCTGCACATCGCTCGAGATACTCTGCAGACCGGCTTCGCAAGACCCTGTCGTACACCAGGGCCAGGTTTTTCCCCGCTTCATGCTGTCCGGGGAGAATCCGAAGCGAGGTCTTGAAGCATCTCGCAGCCTCGTCATACTGGCCATCACGAGCCAAGAGCACCCCCAGGTTGTTCCAGCCTTCAGGACACTCCGGAAGAAGTCTGACCAGCTCCCGAAACCCTTCGATGGCAAGGGCTGTCATCCCGGCACGCATCGAAGACCAGGCAGCCCTGGCAACGACACCCGCCTCGTCGGGCTGCAGCCTGGAAAGTCTGCGGTAGAGCCCCGCTGCCCGGGCATGATCGCATGCTTCCGTCGCAATCTCGCCAAGCATCTTCAAGGCTGCCGCCTGCCGGGCAGGAACCCTCAATCCAGCCTCAAGACACGGCACGGCCTCAGCCTTCCGGCCTGCAAGAAAGAGGGTATACCCCAGGAGGTACTGCCGCTCATCCTCACGGCCCCCTCCCGGAGGGATCCGTTCAAGCAGGCTGATAGCCTGCTCATACCCACCCCGCTGAGTATAGCACTGTGCCGCAATAAACGCAAGACCGGAATCTGTTTCGATGCGGGACCCGGCCCTGGTACAAAAGTTCAGACAGTCATCAATCTGCCCCCGCGCCCAGAGTCTGGCGGCAATCAGGCGCATCAAGCCGGGATCCCGGCTTCCGGCATCGTGCAGGTTTTGCAGCACCGCATCCAGCCCAGCCCGTCCATCCCCAACCGCAAGCAGGGAGGAAAAAACCCGCAAGGCTTCGTCTTCCCTGCCCAGATCTGCCAGGCAGATCCCATAGCGGCAACGAGCGGCCCTGTCCAGTCTTTCCTGATGGCGCCCGTAGCGCTCACAGGCATCCTCCGTCCGATCGCGCTCGTAAAGGGCGTCAGCCAGCATGAGTGAAACCCCCGCCTCTGCCGGAGCCATGCGCTCGATCCGCATCAGCACATCAAGCACGGCATCCTTGCGTCCACTGCGCCGGATCCAGGGAAGCGCGAAACGCAGCACGGCCTCATCAGCCGAAAACAGGGGGAGCGCATCTGCCAGCGTTTCTCCTGCGGCTGCAGTCTCCCCCGTCCTGATCTGGCAAACAGCGAGAAGAAGAAGGGCATTCCCGCTGGTTCCATCCATCTGAACCGATGCAGCGGCATGCTCCCGGGCCTCGTCAAACCGGCAGAGCCTGAAGAGTGCCAATGCCTGATGGTACCGGATATCGGGATGCTGCCCCGAGAGAGCGGTCACACGCCCGGCGAGTATCCTGGCACGCTCATGCTGTTCGAGGATCAGGAGAATCTTGAGCATCGCCGCTGCCGTTTCGTGCCGCAAGGCATACCCGTGCCGGACAAACTCCTCCAGCCTGGGCAAAAGCATTTCTATCACCCGTGGCAGACGGCCCCGGGGCAGCCTGACCACTGTATTGACACGCAGCGGAAATGCAAGGACGCGTCCCGCCTCACGCAGGAAGGTCGACTCCATCTCGAGCTGGGTCCAGCGGGCAATCCCGCGGGTGAAATTCTCCACGTCAGATTCATCCGGCACGGACTGGCCTGCAGGCGGAGAGCCCTCTGCCTGCATCTCTTCGGGGACTTCGCTGGCCGGCTCGGGCCTCGGCTCGTCCAGATCAATACAGGGAAAATCACCTGCAGCCGGTTCCCATTCCAGCGGCTGACAGGGTATGGCTTCCCAGACAAAGGCAGTGTGTTCCATAAGCAACCTGCTCCCATAAAACCGAAGGCCACACACCAGCGGACTGGGTGCGGCCTCCTCGTCGTGATTTGTAAAGACGCAGGGCACACGGCCCAGCCGCCATCACCAGAAATCGCGCATATCATCCTTGTCCTTGTGGAACTCGAAGTACAGGTTGACCTGAGCGGTCAGAAGGTCGAAGTACACGTAGTACTTGCCATGCGATTCCATCGGGTCGCAGTTTACAAGGAACCCGTCAAAGGTAATTCCGACTTTTTTCGGATCAGTCACCTTGTAGTCTTCCTGGACAATATTGGGCTTGATGGGGAAGAGCACCTTGCGCCAGCCCTTGTGGGTCAGGGGCCTCATTGCCGAGAGGAAGCGCTTGTTCCCCTCATAGTCGCGCAGCATGACCCAGAGCCAGTGATTATAGCCACGCCCAACCACGTAGACCGAAAGGGATTTGCAGATTCCGGGTACCTTGATGGGCAGGGGCGGCCTGACAGTAAACCAGTTGTAACCACGCTTCATGAACTCGACGCGAACACCAAGAACGAACTTGTTCTGGTTGTAGGGGAATCCGACCAGCGGGTTCTCCTGCGGCTGCATGTTTTGCTCGGCCTTCTTCTGAAGGTAGCGGGAATTTTCGTTGCTGATGACTTCAGCGGCCTTGAGAACAGCGTTGGGAGCCCCAGGCCGCTGCATCGAGAAGATGACACCCTGATCGCGCGGCATTTCGGGAATCCAGGACGCAGCCTTTTCGAAATCATCAAGGATAAAGGTCACAAGCTCTTCATCAGCCGTACCCTTGTAATCGTTATCATCGCCGGCCGGATTGGTTGCTCCGTTGCCTCCGGTCGGATTTTGTGCAACACCAAGCGTACCCAGCATGAGGAACGCAACCAGAAGCAGTGCCAGCACGCCAAATCTCTGCATCGTCTTCATAAGGGGATCTCCTTCCCTGGATTACTGTTTCAGCGTTTCCTGCTTCGGCATCCAGCCGGCCTTGAAACCCTGCTCGACAAGATCATCACCGTCAAAGCGCTCCATGTAGACATCGCTCTGGATCTGCATGCGGTCAAAGTAGACGTAGAAGATGTCTTCGCGCTCGCCAGGATTGGCAAGCAGGACAAATTTTTCGAAGCGCAGAGTCTTCAGACGGGGAACATACTTTTCGCCCTGGGGGATATGCCTCGGCACCGAAAGGCGGATATTCCGCCAGCCCACAAAATTGAGCCAGCCCGCATCGATCACGTGCTTGTACCCGAGATAATCCAGAAGATGCAGCTCAAGGCGCCACTGGAAATTGCCACCCCAAACCCAGACGTCAATCGCCTCGACCTTGCCTATCATGGGAAGGGGCTTGATCTCGGCCTTGCCATTGACAGTCTTGTAGGGATACACCTCGATCCAGTTGTACCCCTTGCGATCAAAACCGCCCTTGACAGCCAGACAGCGGTTGGTGGGGCCTTCAATCGCCACACCCCAGGGCTTGCCGACGAAATTGGTCCATGTGTTCCGCTCGCGGTCGACCTCAAACTGCTTGGATGTGGCATTGAACTTTTTGGCCGCATACATCGAGAAATCCACACGCCACTCGGCCGGATCCTCAAACGAATTAAGCACAAAAGTCTGGATATTCTGTGTCTTGTTGACCGGCCCGCCGCTAAACTGCGCCACGAGCGACGAGTCACCGACAAACCCGACGACAGAGATCAGCATGACAAGTATGAAGAGTGTACAGAGTTTTCCGGTTCGTTTCATCGCTATCCCTTCTTCCCTCGTCCACCGTATACGCAGACGGACGGGACCATACCTAAAGGTGTGTCGTTGTACCTATCGGCAAGTATATCCGAAAAATTCAGTGCTTTGCAACGAATTTGAGACAAGATCCACGCATCCGGCTGCACCCTGAACCGGAAACCGGCCCTACTTTGACTGACGGATACGGTTTTTTTCATCCACCAGCACAATGCGCGGGGCATAGGTGGCAAGTTCTTCCCCTGTATAGTGACAATAGGAAAAAATAATGACGAGATCCCCCCGGTGCACGAGCCGGGCAGCCGCACCATTGATGCAGACAGTTCCGCTGCCCCTGGGCCCGTTCATGATGTATGTCTCGAAGCGGCTGCCATTGTTGATATCAACAACGTGCACCTTCTGGTACTCCCGCATCCCGGCAGCCTCAAGAAGATCAAGGTCAATGGTAATGCTCCCCTCGTACTGGAGATCACTGTCAGTGACCGTGGCACGGTGGATCTTAGCCTGCAGCATTGGATACAGCATCGAGCCCACCTTCAATCTGGAATACCTCGCGGTATTCGTCGTATCTGCGCAGCACATCCCTGACGGTTATGCCGGCTATGCCGTATACGGAGAAATCCTGAACATTGAAGGAAGCGACGCAGTTGGCCCAGGCCAGAGCCTTGCGCCAGGTCACCGCATCCAGGGTTCCGGCCCGGTCAAGATATCCCACAAGGGCCCCCGCAAACGAATCTCCGGCACCGGTCGGATCGACGATTTTTTCGAGCGGGACAGCCGGCAGGACCGCAATCCAGTCATTTGAGACGGCCAAAACCCCATGCTCTCCCTTTTTGACAATGACGTACGAAGGGCCCATGCCAAGGACAGCCCGGGCAGCGGCAATCAGGTTGTTTTCACCGGTCAGGCTGCGGATCTCGTCACTGTTCAAAATGGCCGCATCGACCGCTGCAATGACACCAAGGAGATCCTCGCGGGCATTCTCGATCCAGTAATTCATCGAATCAAGGACGGCAAAGGCGCTGTCCCCCAGATTTTTCCGGACATGGAGCTGCAGGCCAGGATGGATATTGGCAAGAAAGAGGAAGCGGCTGTCACGGGCCGCGCCCGTTACAGCAGGTGCAAAATCCTGAAACACGTTAAGCTCGGTGGCCTCACTGATGGCCGAGCCCATGTCCCCCTCATAGCGACCCTTCCAGAAAAACGTCTTTCCGCCCGGGATAATCTCGACCCCGTCAAAATCCACACCCCGGTCCTTGAGGTACCGGATACGTTCGAAGGGATAATCATCGCCGACAACACCAACAATATGAACCTTTGAGCACAGGGATGCCGCATTCGCGAAATGCACAGCCGAACCACCGATCTCCCGTTCGACACTTCCGGCAGCACTTTGAATGGAGTCGAGCGCGACGGAGCCTACAACCGTGATTGCCATTCCCTGACCTCTCTTGCAGCAAACGTCCTTGAAGGACGGCCCATGTATTAATACTTTTATTCAGTTCGTGAAACAATCAAAAATATCGAACCCCGGCTCGCACCGGACCAATCAGACAGAGGCTCAAATGAAAAACCCCGTCAGACTCATCCGCACCGTCCTGGCCCTGACCCTTCTCGTATCCTGCGGAAAGACCGAGCAGGATGAAGCACGATTTCTGGCACCACTTGACAGCATCACCCTCGGCATGAAGCGGAATGATGTCGAGCGCCGGCTTCCGCTGCACAACGGTACATGGCAGGCAGCAACCCTGTTTTCCAGCCTTCTCGGAATCACCGAAAGCACCCTGACCAACAGGGGACTGCTCAACCTCTATCTCTTCTACCGGAAGGAAGGGGTGGAGACCCTGCTCAATGCCGCCGTCCTTGAATTTTCAGCCCGCGAAGAACCCAGGCTCTTTGCCGAGGCACAGCGTCGCTATGGCACAAACACAGAACGCCTCTGGCGTCCGGCCAAAGATATCCGGATCGAAATGGAGCCGGTCCGAAACGGCCGCCTGAAGGTAATTTACGACACGGAACGCCGCCACGAAACAAAGTAAGGGGGCTACTTTTTCGGCGACTTTTTCTTTGGAGCAGCCGAAGCACGGCCGCCCGTCGCGCGCGACCTGGGCGCGGCTGCCTTTTTTGCAGCCGGCCTGGGGGACGCGACACCCTCGGAATCGGTCTTGGGCGCAGCCTTGCGCCTGGCTTTTACCGGTGGAGTGGCCTCGACCGGCTGTCCCTCGGTTTCTTCTTCATCCTTGGGCTGTGGAAAGCAGAAAGGACACATGAGGTAGTTGCCGTCATGCGGAATGTCCTTGATATACCACCTCTCGTTGGGCGATATTTCAAGAGCGCGGGGACAATTGGAATCGGTACGATGAACAACGCGATTGGATGCTGATCCCACGAACGGTGTGTTTTTCAAAAGAGGCGGGTACTTCGTGTCAGCCATGAATCCCCCGGAGAGTCTGCCTGTGGAGTGATCCAGCAAATAAAACACTGCCCCGGGATAAAGGCAAGATTTTTGCTTCCCTCCGGGCGACAAGGACCATGATGAACCGCCCCTGCCCCCTCTGCAAAAGCACCGAATCGGACTTTCTCTGGAACATAACACGCTTCGAACGCCCGTTTGAGATTCACCGCTGCACGCAGTGCGGACTGATCATGATGAAACCGCTCCCTGAGATGGCTTCGCCGGAAGAGATGTACGGTGAAGCCTACTATACCGGGCCGGGCGATCGGGGACAATACACCTATCTTGATGAACGGCGGAATCCCCGGGGGCATCGCGCCGTCAACCGGGCACGGATCCGCTTTCTCCTCAGGTTGTACCGCAAACTCCAGGCCAAAACCGGGTCCGGCCCGGCAACCCCTGTCTTCCTTGATGTGGGCTGCTCGTTCGGGGCACTGGTCCACGAAGCCCGTCTGGCCGGATGTGACGCCCACGGGATCGACATCTCCGGATTCGCCGCAGCCGAGGGCGCCCGCACGGGACTGGATATCCGCCAGGCCACCGCAGAGACCCTGCCCGACTACGGGACACCGCTTGACCTTGTCACCATGATCGAAGTCATTGAGCATCTGGCTGACCCTGCCAGAGCCCTGCGTGCCCTGGCGCGCGCAATGCGCCCCGGCGGACTGCTTGTGATCCAGACTGCCGACATGGACGGAAGACAGGCACAAAAGGCCGGCCCCGGATACCATTACTTCCTCCCGGGGCACCTTGTCTATTTCAGTCAGCAGACCCTGACCCGTCTGCTTGATCTCTGCGGGTTTGATGTTGTCAGGGTCTCCCGCCCCTGCGAATTCGGGCTCTGGCCAAAGCTGGTCAAATCCCGCGGAACATTCCGTTCATTCCGGGAGTACAGGAAGTGGCTGACCATTTCATGGTATCATTTCAGGAGCAAGCTGCACTGGAGAGGTACTCCCCTGACCAGTGGAATGGTGGTCCATGCCCGCCGCCGTTGTGACGAGTAAGACAGCGGGACAGCAGGATCCAGCCCGAAACAGCGCAGGCTGCAACAGCCGGAGACTGTTCCCCGAAGAGACCAGGCTGCTGCTGCCCTCCCCCGGCACGTTTGC
>JAKPMW010000396.1 GCA_029548715.1 Spirochaetota bacterium
ACAAGCGGAAAAGGCATGCCGACAAAAAAAGAAATCGTCGAGGACTGGCTTCCCCGCTATACCGGAGCCCCTCTTGCGAGCTTTGCCAAGTACATCCTGCTGACGAACTTCATCAATTATGTCGAAATGTTTGCCGAGATGCACGGGGTCGAGATTATTGGCCGCAACAAGCCGATGCAGATGGCAACGTCCGGCGAGGTGACGATCATCAATTTTGGCATGGGCAGCCCGCTTGCCGCGACGGTGATGGATCTCTTGTCGGCGGTCAAGCCGCAGGCTGTGCTGTTTCTTGGAAAATGTGGCGGTCTCAAAAAGACAAGACTCGGCGACTTCATCCTTCCGATTGCGGCGATTCGTGGTGAGGGGACGAGCAATGACTATCTGCCGCCCGAAATCCCGGCCCTGCCGTCATTCCGTCTGCACAAGGCTGTTTCGATCGAGATCCGCCAGCGCAAGCTCGAGTACTGGACCGGGACGGTGTATACGACCAACCGTCGCGTCTGGGAACATGACAAGGATTTTCGCGAGTATCTGCAAAAAATCCGCGCGATCGGGATCGATATGGAAACGGCAACCCTCTTTACGGTCGGCTTTGCCAACGAGATTCCGCGCGGAGCCTTGCTGCTTGTTTCGGACAACCCGATGGTGCCCGAGGGGATCAAGACGAGCAAAAGCGACACGAGTGTGACTGCGAAGTTTGTCAAAACCCATCTCGAAATCGGGATTGATTCGTTGCGCAATCTTGCCCGGACCGGGCAGTCGGTCAAGCACATGCGGTTTGAGTGATATCCAGATCCTCAGCGCTTCAAATAGGCCAGCGGCGGGGGCAGCATGACATCATTGCCATAGCGATCCTCGCCGTAGCCGTGTTCGGCCAGGACGTGGATGTCGTCCAGTACCCGCCTGTCTCCGCAAAAGGCCACTTTCATGTCGATCCGGATATCAATCAGCCCGTGAGCCAGGAAATAGGCCAGCGCCCGCTTGAGAAACTCCGGCAGGATTTCGCCATCCTCGGGCTTGATATCATCAAAGGGAAGATGCCCCTCATAGATGACGATGTCCTTTTTTTGCAGCAGTCTGAAAAAGACTCTCCGCATCAGTTCCTGTTTGGCGGCTGCTCCTTCTGCGGCCTGTTTTATCTCGGGCAGGGCGGCCATGTGCTGGGCCAGCATCCGGCGTTTTTCGGCGTTGATCTTTTCGTTGACACGAAAAAGCTCCAGCGGGGACGACGCGTCGTAGCGTGATCCGTCAGCCGTCTCAAGATAGACTTCGCTTCCGTAATGCAGGACAATCTTGGCCACCAGTGTCGAGGGACGCACATGGAATCCCCGGTATACCGGGACAGGGACATCGATCCGGGACGGCTCGGCATAGCGCCTGATCATGGTTCGGCACAGGTGCTGGGCCGATTTCATGAACTTGCCGGCATAGGTCAGTGCATACTCGATCAGAATCTCAAGCATCACTTCGGGGTTTACCAGTGGCCTGGTCCGGGATTTCCCGCTGCCGTGGCCGGCGATGTGCCGCTCGTAGTGGTGTGACAGGAGGGTTGCCAGTTCAAGCAGATGAAAAATGATCGAGACATGTCCGCGGATGACCGGAAGATTGCAGTCCTGCTGCTCGGCGTCCGTGTCCGAGATGTGGGTGTCATACATTGCCTGCAGGTTGTGGAACTCCCGCTCCGCGACCCGGAGTTTCCGCTCGCTGAACATGTCAGGAACGCATTCGGCATAGCGGCAGCGGTCAAGTTTTCCCGAGATATCCTGCAGGAGGGATTGTCCGGATTCGGACAAAAAGGCGGTTGCCAGATACACCACTATCTTTCCCGGCGACTCGATGTGCTGCAGCTGCCGGTCGGCAGGAAGGATGCCGATAAGCGGGATTTCGTACAGCGGGCTCGACTGCCTGAAGCGGCCACGGATGACCAGGCCCGCCCGGCGCGCCTCGGATACAAATGTGCGCACGATGGACACCATCATTGTTGCCAGGCTGGTGGTGCAACGTCCCGTATCCCCGAAAAAATCCCCCTCAATGGGCAGCAGGCGATAGCGTGGTGCCGCATTGCGAATGTGGAGGAGGATATAGGTCGCATTTGAAAACGACTTGAGAGCGGCCACCAGGCTGCGGAAGCGGCACCAGTGCTTGTTGTTTTTTGCCCCATAGGCGTCAAGGATCTCTTCAAGCTTGGATGATTCGATAAACAGACGCCCCAAAAGCGGTCTTTGCAGGACATGTTCGATGTCCTGCAGCCTGAGTATATGGCGACACAGGAGTACCAGATCAGCAGCCTTGCAGTCGAGCATCTCCAGAAAGGATTCAGGAGTAAGCGATTGTGCCTGCGG